>JAFGHX010000051.1 GCA_016929905.1 Kiritimatiellia bacterium | reverse complement strand
TAGCTACGGCGGGCGCGGCCCGCCTTCGCTCAGATAGCTACGGCGGGCGCGGCCCGCCTTCGCTCAGATAGCTACGGCGGGCGCGGCTTGCTCGAGAACTTGCTCGAGAACCCGCCTTCGCTCACACGGCTTCGGCGGGCGCGGCCCGCCTTCGCTCACACGGCTTCGGCGGGCGCGGCCCGCCTTCGCTCACACGGCTTCGGCGGGCGCGGCCCGCTTTCGCGTGTGTCTTGCGAACGTCCAACAGCGAACCGTGAACGTCGAACGATGCTGTGGGGCACCCGATTTGTCTGTTCCTCGTCGATTGTTCGATGTTCGACGTTTATTGGGTCGCAGCCAGCACCTTCTCCACCAGGCGTCCTACGGGCAGCGGGACATGCAGCAACCTGTAGAACACGAGATAGGCGCCGCATAGCCATGCGGCTGAAACGGCGGCCATGATCCGCCATCTTCTGTAGCCGAGCAACCGCATCGCCGCCGGCAGGGCCAGGAACGAACTCACGAAATAGCCGACGAGATAGAGCCCGGCAAGATAGAGGCACAGCAGGCCGGCAAACGCCGGCGCCAGCCGGGGCCGCACCTCGCGCGCGGCGCGGACCGGCCGGCCGCGCAGCGCCTGCACAAGCAGGCCCAGGCTGACCGGAACGAGCACGCCGATCCACAGGCGCGGCACAACCGCCGGGCCGACCCGGTCGTGCGCCGGGAAGGCCGCGGTCGAAAACGCGAACACGGCGGAAATCGACAGAAGAAGCAGCGGGACGACTGCACGGCCCAGCCGTTGCGGTCCGCCGCCGAAGCGGAGCCATATCGCAATCCCGGCATTCAACAGAACGAATACCGCCAGAAGAACGGCCGGCCCCGCGCCCCGGGCCCAGCGGGCGAGCAGGCCGCCGCGCGGCGCCGCGGGCCCGCCGGCGCCTATCCGGCCCAGGTAGAGCGCGAAGTCGGCGCGGTCCTGCTCGACGATCTGCGTGAAGCGTGCGGCGTCGTGGTAGACGGCCTCAATGCCGCTCTTCGCCCAGAACGCGCGCCAATCGGGGTCGCGCGTGACGGCGGCAAACAAAGCGTGATACCACTTCAGGATGTCGGCAGGCGTGCCTCTCTTCAGAGCGAAGCCGCGCCACATGAACTCCTCGTCGAGGCCCTGCACGCCAAGTTCCCGGAAGGTCGGCGCATCGGGGAACGACGGCAGCCGGGCGGCGCCGGAAACGGCGACCACCTTCAGGGCCGGCTGCCCCAGCGTATCGCCGGGGTTCCCGACATAGGCGGCGCCCTGTTCGCCGAGCAGCGCCGCGATCGCCATGCCCCCGCTGGTAAACGGTATCCACTTGGCCGAAAAGCCGCAGCGGTCCCACACCTTCATGGCCATGACGTGGTCCAAACCGCCCGCCGCCGGCCCGACCCAGATCTGGCCGCCCCGCGCGGCGCGCGCGTCATCGAGAAGCCGCTCCCACGTGTTCACGGCGCCCGCGCGCCGCGTAATCACGCATTCCGGGTCGGCCATCAGCATCGCGACCCAGTCGATCGCGGCGATGTACGTCTCGCGCCGCGTCTCGACAAGCTTGGCGATGTTCGACTTCGTGCAGGCATACAGCGTATGCCCGTCCGCCGGCAGCTCCAGCAGCCGTTGCATGGCGACCAAGCCGCCCGCCCCCGGCTTGTTCTCCACGACGAAGACCGCATCCGTGTGGCGTGCCGCCGTCTCGGTGAACTTCCTGGCCGTGATGTCGATCAGACCGCCCGGTCCCGTGTAGACGATGACCGTGACGGGTTTGCGCGGAAAGGCCGACCGGCCGGGCACCCCCGCGTACGCCCAGCAGGCGGACGCCAGCGCCGCCGCTCCCGCCGCGAGGAGCCGGAGCCGGCGGCGGCACGCGTCCCGCGGCCGCGCCACGTGTAACGCCGGGTCGGGTTCGGGCTGCACGGCAAAAGCTGGCTTCATTTCGGGCCGTCGATCATATAGACTGGCTTCGTGACGCACATTGAAAACCGGTCAACGCTCGAAAGCAAGGCGATAGTATTCGGCGCCGCCGTGCTCGCGGCCCTCTCGGCAGGCGCGCAGGACGCCGCCTACACTTTCGTCGCCGAGCGCGGCAGCGGCGCGGCCATCGTGCGCGTGGACACCGAAGCGCGCCGGATCGTCGAACACCGCGCGCTTTTCGCGCGCGCCGATTGCGCCGAACCGGAGAAGCTCCGCTTCTCCCGATCCGGCGCCCTGCTGGCCGTCGCCGACCACGATCGGGAACAGCCACGGGTGTTCCTGGTCAGGCCCGATACGGACGCGCCGCCCGCCGTCGTACGCCTGCCCGGCCCGCCCGCCGAGCTGCGCGCGCGGGGCGAATCGTTCGTCATCTGCTGCGAATCCGGCGAAGCCCTGCGCCTGGACGCGGACACAGAAACGCCCGCCGCGAGCTGGGCGGCCCAGACGGCGCTCGATCCGCCCGGCCACGCGCCGGAAGATCTGCTCGTCGCGCCCGGCGGCCGGCGGGCGATCCTGTCCTTCCAGAAGGATGAACCTTACGGGCCGCGGCGCGGCAACCGGCTGGCGGTGCTCGACCTGCCGGGCCTGCAGACCCGCGCCGATCTGCGACTGCCGCACGTGCGGCCCGAGCTGCACATCCCGGGCAACAGGGAACGGCAGGGGCCGGGTCCGGAACTCCTGCTGGCTTCGCCGCAGGCGAACGTTCTGCTGGTGACTCTTGACCTGTACGGGGTCGTCGCCCTGATGGACCTGGACGCCGCGCTGGCCGGCACAATCACGAACCTGACGTACCTGCCCACCGCGCCGGACGGCAAGTGGGGAACCGCCTTTCCGGACCGCGGCCTCCGCTTCGCGCCGCACGGACAGGACTGCTTTCTGGTCTGCAACGCGGGGCGCAAAGGCGGCGCCGTCCTGATCGATGCCGGCGAACGCGCGATCCGACGCCGATACGATGTCCCGCACGGGCTGGAAGCGCCCGTCTACCTGGCCGCCCTGAAAGCGGCGGTGGCCGTCTGTCCCGGCAAGCTGAAACAACGCAAAGGCATCCAGATCCTCAAGTCCTACAAGGCGCGCAAGTCGGTCTACGTCTTCGATTTCAGCTCGCCGGCAACGGTCCGCGACGCCCCGGTCCGGACCGTCGAACTCGACTTGCGGTTGTTCGGCGCCGCCGCCGTCGATCCGCCAAACAGCACGCTGCTGTTTCTGGCGGCCGGCAAGAAAGAGCCCGATACCATCCTGCTGTTCGATCTTGCCGCCGGCCGTGTCGTGGAGAGTCAGCCGGCCAAAGGCACCGTCGGCAGGATCGAGAGTCGAGTCCGCCCCGCGCAACGCGGGGCGGACTAGCCTCTGCGTTTCTCTTTCGCCCACAGCAGCCAGATGCACAGCTCGTAAAGCGCGATCAGCGGCATGCCCATCAGCAGTTGAGTGGCCACGTCGGGCGGGGTCAGCAGCATGGCGACAACGAGCAGGAGCACGATCACAATCCGCCGCTTGCTCCGCAACTGCCTGGAGCTGACGACGCCCAGATGGCCGAGCGCGAGGATCAGGACCGGCATCTCGAACGCGAGCCCGAAGGCGAGCAGCAGGCGCAGCGCGAACGCCACGTAGCTCTGAACCGTCCACCACTCGACCTGCAGCCCCATCCACGCATTGATCTTGTACATGACCGTCAGCGCGACGGGCAGGGTCACGTAGTAGCCAAGCGAGGCGCCGAACACGAACAGCGCCACGGCGAAGCCGCCGGCCCCGAGCACCGTTCGGCGTTCCCGCGCCGTGAGCCCGGGGAACACGAACTGGGCGACGAAGAACAGAATGAAAGGCGAGCTGAACAGGAGCGTGCTCCACAGGATCGTCTGCATGGCGACCGAAAACCCGCCCCCCACTTCGAGCACGCGCAGTTCCGGGTGCAGCGGGATGCGGTCCAGCGGCGCGCGGACCCAACGGAAGATGCGCGGCGCCAGCGGCACGGCAAAGGCGAGGGCAAACGCCAGCGTGATGAGCGTGCCGATCAGCGTGCGCCGCAGATCCTCGAGGTGCTCCAGGAACGGCTTCTCGACGTCGCCCTTGCTACCCGGCCAGATCATGCGGCTCCTCTTCTTCCGCGGCGGCCCCGGCCGGCCCGCCGTCGGGCGCGGCAGGAGGCTGATCGCGAGCCGCCTCGTCCGGTTCCCCGCCCTCGATGAGGTCCTCCTCGTAAGAGGCGTCCTCGTCATAGGCCGCCTCTTCGGCCGCCGGTTCCACCGACGCCGGCTCGGACGCGACAACGCCACCGGCGGGTTCGGCGGGCGGCGAACCGGGCTGCGGTTCGGCTTTCGCAGCCGGCTCCTCCGGGTAGTTCATGATCTGATCGCGGAGGTCGTGCGAGGTGCGCTGAAGATCGGAAATCACCTTGCCGATCATTCTGGCGATTTCCGGCAAACGCTTGGCCCCGAACAGGACCAACACGACGACGAACAGGAGCAGCATCTCGCCCCAACCCGGCGATGCGCCGAACGCCAGACAAGGCGATGCCGTCAAAGGATCCATGGGGCCGGCCTCCCAGGAAAAGGCCCCGGACGATGCATTCCGGGGCCTGCCGCGAAAGGACGCTGTTGCAGACTACTCGTGCAGCACGAACTCGGCGCGCCGATTCACCCGCCAGGCTTCCTCGTTGTGGCCGGGGTCGACGGGGCTCTCCTCCCCGTAACTCTTGGTCTGGACCCGCGCGCCGTCGATGCCCAACCCGATCAGGTAGGCGCGTACGGCCAGCGCACGCCGCTCGCCGAGCGCCATGTTGTACTCGTTGCTGCCGCGTTCGTCACAGTGCCCTTCCACAATCAGCCCGAGCGCCGGGTGGCTCTTCAAATAGCGCGCCACGGCCTCCACCTTGCCGCTCTCCTCAGGCTTGATCTGCGCTTTGTCAAAGTCGAAATACACATTCTCAAACGAGTCGGGCGCCGGAACCGTCTTGATCGACTCGCCCGGAATGCGGATCGGCAACCCCTCATCGTCGATGACCGTGGTCGGCACCACGCCGATGCTGTCGTCATCAACCCGGGTCGAGCGCCCTTTCGGCCTGCGGCGCAGCGAACAACCGGTCCCCAGCAACGCGCAAACACAGACGCATGCGACGGCGGCGACAACGCAACGTTTTGACAACATCTCATCCTCCCGTGGTTTCAACGCCCTGAAAGAGCAGAAAAGTGATGCCTGTGCAGCACTCGAAATTAGACTTATTTCGGGGACCATGCCGGCGAATACCACTCGCCCTGCATGGTGGTTAAACGTACAGGCGGATCCCCCATGGTGTCAAGAATATATAGGTCCGCATGGTGCCGCTGCGTGCGCGTGAATACGATGTGCCGCCCGTCCGGCGCCCAGGACGGGTCCTCGTGATCGACGGGTTCGCTCGTGATCTGCCTCTCCTCGTGCGTGCGCGGGTCCATCACGCAGATCTGATAGAACCCGTCGCGCCGGCTGCTGTAGGCGATCAGGCCGTCGGCGCCCCAGTCGGGGCCGACATTCTCCGAGCCGCGGCTCGTCAGCCGCTGCGGTACGCCGCCGTCCCGGCCCGTGATGTAGAGCTGCGGCGCGCCGGAGCTGTCCGAAACATAGACCATCTCGCGCCCGTCGGGCGACCACGACGGACTGGCCTCGCCGGCCAGACGCGTGCGCGTCACGCGCGACAACCGGCCGCTGGCCAGGTTCTTGACGTACAGGTCCGGGTTCCCGTCCTTGGACAGCGTCAGAACCAGGTCGGCGCCGTCGGGTGAAATGTCGGCCGTCGTGTTCAGGCCGGGATAGTTCGCCACACACGTCCGCCGCCCGCGCTCCAGCTCCAGCAGGTAGACGTCCGGCCAGAACGACCGGAACGAGGTGTAGACCAGACTCCGCGCCGCCGGCCCCCAGTTGGGCCCCAGGCAGATCTGTTTGTCATGCGTGATCTGCAGCAGGTTGCCCCCGTCCGCGTCGCACACGTACACTTCCTTCACCCCGCCGCGCTTCCCGATCATCGCAATACGCGTGGCGGCTACGCCCGGACGGCCCGTCACGCCTTCCACAATGTCGTCCGCCACCCGGTGCGCAAGCGCCCGCGCATTCTCCGCCTGCTCACGGTACCGCTTGCTCAACCTGTACTCGCCCGTGCTCGGTTGATAGACCTGGCACTCCACACTCAGGATGCGCCCGCTCTGCCGGCAGACCCCGACCAGGTTGAACGCGCCGCCGGCGGCCGACACGGTGAACCAGCCCGACCGCACAAGGTCGGATTGAAGCGTCTGGGAGAACTCGGCCGCGGAGGGGCCCGGCCCCAGCGCGAAGCCCGACAGGTTCAGGACCGACTTCGCGCCGCCCGGTTTCACCACCGTCACCTGGCCGGGCACACGCAACGCCGCGGCCAGCAGGACCGCACACAACACGCCGAACAAGCCCTTCCCGCCCTTGCCCCGGACAACTCCTGGCATCCACGCCCCCCTTCGCCCCACCCGCTTCCTCGCTCCGCACGCCGCCAGCCCACGACAGCAGGCTAGAGATGAATGGCACTAAGATAAGGCGGACACGCCTTACGGCGTTGACTACGAACGGCCTGGTTCCGGCGACAAGCCGTTCGTAGTCAAGCCCGTAAGGGCTGTTCTGCTCGTCCGAAGAGCGCCCTATCTCAGCGCCATTCCAGGCTAGAGATCGCTCAACGCAAAGTCAATCGTAATGTCCCGGTGCGCCCCCTCGAATTTCGGCGGCAGCGCCTGCAGCCGGTCGACCGACCGGACGGCCTCCAGCACCGACTTGTCCATCAGCGTGTTGCCCGACGGCCGCGCCAGACCGCGTTCGGTGATCCGCCCGTCGCGCTGAACGCGGATGCTCACTTTCGTCACCAGCCCCGCCTCGGCCGTGAGCGAACTCGGCGGCTTCCAGGCCTCGTACATGGCCGCACGCACCTGCGCGTAGTACCAGGCCGGGAAATCGTCTTCCGGCGCCGGCGCGCCGCCGCGGCTGCTCCCCGCGATCGCCTGGGCGAGCCGCGCCTTGATCTGCTCCTCGGTCAGCACCGGAACCGGGTTGATCGCCGGGCCCTGCGTTCGCACCACCACATTCGTGTTGCGTTCGATTTGCTTCGGTTTCGGTTTCGGCTTCGGCTTGGGCTTCGGCTTCGGTTCCGGTTTCGGCTCCGGTTTCGGTTCCGGCTTCGGTTTCGGCAAGGGCACGGGCGCCGGCGGCTCCTTCGGCGTCTGCGCGGCGACCTTCTCCATATCGACCAGCATCAGCTTCTTCGGCTCCGCCTTGCGCGGCCTGAAGGTAATGCACGAGGCAACCCCGATCGCCACGACAACCGCCACGTGCACGATGAGGCTCACTTTCAGGTTGCGTTTGAACCGTGCGTCCATTTGACTGGAAACTTGCTCGAGAACTTGCTCGAGAACTTACTCGCCAACTTACTCGCGAACTCATGGGCGCTCTACGGCGCACCCCCGCTCTGCGTCACCAGCGCAACACGCGAGAGCCCGGCCCGATGCAGAATCTGCAGGATTTTCATCAGGTCCCCGTACGGAATGCTCGCGTCCGCCCGCACCAGGACGGTCGCACCCGGATCGGACTTGCCAAGCACCTTCATCTCGCCCGCGAGCCGTTCGGTCGTCACGGGCACGTCATCCAGATACACGCGGCCGCGCCTGTCCACCGTGATCGTGCGCGAGCGTAACGGATCCATCTCCTCCGCCTCGCCGCGCGGCAGGTTCACCGGGATGCCCTGTTCAATCAGAGGGAACGTGATGATGAACGTGATCAGGAGGATGAAGGTGAGGTCCATCAGCGGAGTGAGATTGATCTCGCTGATCTGCTTGACGGACGTCAACGCTGTTCTTCTGTCGGGCATGCTCGGCTCAGGCCCCCATCGAAAAATAGCGGTCGATATCCGACAGGAACTCGCCGGCGAAGTTCTCCATCTCTACGCAGAGCCGCCGGATGCGGTTCGCCAGCGCGTTGTATCCGACCGACGACGGCAGCGCGACGAGCAGCCCGACTACCGTGGTGAGCAGCGCGCCGGACACGCCCGGCGCCACGGCGGCCAGCGTCGCGGCGCCGTGCGCGGCCATGCTGCCGAACGAGTCCATCACGCCCCAGACGGTCCCCAGCAGACCCAGGAACGGCGCGACGGTCACGGCGGTGGCCAGGAAACCCATGTAGCTCTCCAGCGCCAGGGCCTGGTCCGCCATCGTGCGCTCCACCATGTTGCGGACCGCCTTCGCCTCCCGTTCGCTGAGATTCCGGATCGGGTACCCGCCCGGCGAATCGAGCAGGTCGCCCGTCTCGTCCTTCGCCTCCAGCAGCCGGCCCATGGCCCGGCAGCCCGCCCCATAGACCGCGAACGGCGGGCTCTGCCCGTACGGCTGCCGTTTCAGATAGATGCCGAGCGGGCTCGCCTCGCCGCGATAGCTCGCCAGGAAACGCAGGCCGCCGATCCGCGCACGGCGCAGCTCCATCATCTTCGTCAGCATGATCGTCCAGGCGAAGACCGACCCCACAAACAACAGCAGCACGATCACCTTGCCCGGCAGATGCGACGAGTGAAACGCATACACCACATCCGCAACCGGAAAATAGAGAAACAGCGTATACATGACTCAGCCTCGGCAAACGGGTTGCAGAATCATATACCGCCGCCCGGCAGGAGTCAACGTGCTTGAACAGGGCGGCCGATCCGCGGATAAGAATCCGCGAATCGGCATGGTTGATGGGCGATGGTCGATGGGCAATGGGCGTTCTGGCAGATGAGAGGGCATGCTCCCGAAGGTCCGTCCCGCGGGTGAGGAGGATTGATTCGCGGCGTGAGGAGAGATTAAGGCGAAAGATTAGGGCAAAAGATTAGGGGACCATCAGTGAGATCCTTGTCTTCCCCCTTAATCTTTCGCCCTAATCTGCTGGCACAGCCGTATCGCGGCTGCTGGCGAACCGCAGTCTTGCGCCACGCACGCGAACAGGACGAGAAAGAGGGCCAGAACCAGCCCCTGCACGGGACGCGCGGGGGCCGCGCGCCCGTGAGGGGCGCCGATGGGCAATCGTCGATGGTCGATGGGCGCTGGTTCATGGCGGAGCCCCGCGTCGCCAACCGACTGCTAGTCCGGCGCAGGGATGCCGGGTTGACGTGGCCGCCCTCTTGCCCGCCGGCCCATGGTCTTTTCCTTTGGCGGGCCAAAATGATGGCAACCGGAGAAATTGATGTAT
>JAFGHX010000464.1 GCA_016929905.1 Kiritimatiellia bacterium | reverse complement strand
TTGGTGTCGGTATTGAAGTCGTCCTCGTCGAACACGATGTAGCCGCCGGCCGCAAGCGAGGTGGCGTCCGGGATCCGGAACTTGCGGCAGGCGTTCTCGCTGTCGCTGAGGTACCACCCGCCGATATCGACGCTGGTGGAGCCGGCGTTGTATAGCTCAATGGCATCCTTCTGCGGCAGGTCGGTGTGGCTCAATACCTCGTTGATCAGCACGCGGTACGGTTCGCCGTCGTCGTAGCCGGGCGAGCCGCCGATCAGGTTGCTCGCCCGCCACTTGGCCGGGTCGTCCTGGTCGCCGTCCGTTGTGAGGGCGACGAGCGAGAACCCGGCGCCGTCCGCCTCTCGCGGCCACGGGTCCCTGTCGTTGTAGCGGACCGATGTCACCGTCCGCCCGTCGGAGTCGAGCAGCGCTACGCGCTCGCCGCCGTTGTCCAGCCGGCCAAGATACTCGCCGAAGAAGGCGACCGACTGCGCGACGCCCGAGTATCGATTGGTGAACACCGCCGCGTTGCCGGCCAGCACGGCCATTTCACCGCCCGCCAGTTCCGTGCCCGCCGGGAAGGTGTACTGAACGCCCTTGAACGTCATCGCCGAGAGCCCGCGGATCGAGGCGCCGGTGTTCTTGACCTCGATGAATTCGAAATCGCCGCCGCCCAGCGGGTTGTAGTGGATCTCGGTGATGCGGAGGTTCGCATAGTGCGCCGTAAAGTTAAACGTCGCCTCGTGCAACGCGCTCCATGTGCCGTTCGCCTTGTACACTCTCGCCTTGACGTGCGTCGTGCGCGACAGCAGGAAGGCGCCCGCGTACTCGATCCGGTTCGCCGACTTGCTGCCGCCGGGCAGGCGCGGATCGCTGCCGTCGAGCGTATAGTAGACCGTGCTCGCACTGTTCGGGTTCGACAGCGTGAGCCGGAACCCACTCGCAATCGCGCCGCCCTCCGTCGTGAACGCAGGCGGGCTCACACTGCTCACGTACAGGCCCGCGTTCCGGAAATGCGACAACACGTGACTGCCGCGCTGAGGCAAGAGGGTGTTCAGCCGGTCCGTCATGAGCGGGACCCAGCAGTCGTCCACGGTGCTCGGCGTATCCTGAGCCGCGTCGCCCCAGCGCGCGGATTCGGCGATCAGAGCGGACTGAACCTGGTTCGTCAGCACGCGCCACTGCTCGCTCATCACGGCCGGCGTCAGCGCGCCGCCCTGCTGGAGCATATGGCGGTAGATACGGTCCGCCCACAGCAGCCTGTATTCGGCGCTTGCACGGAGCGAGCCGTGCAGATGCCCGATCCCCACCATGTGGGTCGGGTCCTCCGTGATGGCGTCGAATCCGACTTCGATGTCCCAGACGAAGTAGTGGAATTGAGGGCGGCCCGCCAACTCGCCGGGACGGCTCCGGCGTCCGCAGCGCCAGTTCGAGCCGTACGGTGCATTGAACTTCCACTGGTTCGCGTCCCAGTCGTAGTTCTGCGCCCACATCTCGATGAGGCAGTAGTCCGCATGCTGCGTGATGTCGAGATAGTCGCGCGCCTGCTCGAAGTTGGCCAAGACGCTCATGTCATGGTTCGTGATCCAATTGTGCATCTCGTGAAAGACCGTCTCCGATCCGTCGATGAGCCGGGGCAGCCCCTCCGGCGGGACGGGGATACAGGCGGAGTTCTTGCGCTGGGCCAGTACGTCGTAGCCCTCCTTCTCGCCCCCGTAGTGCGTCTGCATGAAATCGGCGCAGGGGACTTCAACCGGGTTGTACAAGCCCCAGTACATGCCGTTGATGTACAGGTGCATCCACGTGCCGCTCGGACTGTTCCACCCCATTCGCCGCTGCAGCCACCGGCCGAACTCGTCGTCGATGTAGGCGGCGTTCGTCTGCGAATGGCCGGCAAACTGGTCGTTGCCCTGCGCGCGGAGCCGAATCTCGTCGAAACTGTCCGCGCCGCTGTCCGGGAACAGCGCGTACGGCAGCCGCGAGGCGCCGTACTCCGACCTGAACTGGATGCTCCACGAGTTCTTGCCTTTGCCCCCCGTACGGCTGTAGGCCCCGGATATCTTCACGCCACAGTCGACCTGGAAGCCCGTCGCCCCATCCGGCAGAATCAGCTCCAGAGACGCCGGCCGCTCCCACTCCCGGCCGTACCGCCGCCCGTTGTGCAGAATCCCCCAACTGTCGCCGAACATGTCGCCATAGTCCATGGCCAGCGACATCGTCGGCACCGCCTTCAGCGAGGCGATCATCCTGCCCGAGTAGCGCGGATCGTTCACGACGTCCGGGTCCATCCCCGTATCCATCTTCTGCGGCATGCGCTGGATCGTGCTGGTCACGTCGCCCGGAAGCCAGTTCTCGCCGCTCATGCAGTTCGGCTGCTGCAACACCTGGGTCAGGAACAGGTAGGTCTGCGTGTCCGCGTCCGTCGCAGCATAGCCGCCCTTGAGCCCGCACGCGCGCAACACCACACACGGCGCCTTCGCCCCATTGACCAGCCGTCTCGTGCCGCTGCCCGGATCTATCGCGACGGCCAAAGGCGATAGGCCGCTGCCCGCATTGCCCGATACCCGCGGATCGCTCCCGTCCAGCGTGTACCGGATCGTAGCGCCCAGCGTGGCCGTCGAAATCGTGCACACGAACGGCGAATCGTAGAACCCGCGGTCATGACTGAACTCCGTGTCCGCCACCCGCTGATACGTGCTCAGCTCTACGTCAATCTTGCAGTCGGAACTGCCCGGACCCGCGTTGAACACCTGCACCGCCAGCACGTTCTCGCCCAACTCCAGATAGTCGCCCGGCTCCGCAATGTCGTTCGTCTCGTACACGCCCGATTCGTGGTCGCCCGAGGCCAGCGAGTCGTACAGCGGGTCGCCGTCCGGCTCGTTCTTGTCCCAGATCCGCTCGCCGTTCAGCCAGAGGATGAACCCGTCGTCATAGTCCACCGCCGCACGCAAACGCGCGTCGGTGCCCAAATCCGCCTCCGACACCGTGAAGGTCTTGCGCAGGAAGACGGTGACGTAGCTGTTCTGCATGTCCGTCAGCGTGGTGCCGTACGGCGCATCCCCGTACCCCATCGGCGCCCGCCCGCTCGCCCAGGAGCTGTCGTCAAAGTCTACCGCACGCCAGTCGCTGCGCGGATCCGACGCTTCGGCCGTCCCTCTTCGATACCGCCACGTCGAACCCCGCGATACCAGCGTGCCAGCCCAAACGCACGGGTCCAGCGCCAGCAACAGCACGGCGGCCAGCCCGCCCATGCGCAGAAGACGTGCCCCCGATCGTCTGATGAAAAGCCGACTCATCGCGTTGCGTCCCCCTCGCTTGACTTACCTACCCACAACACAGCACATTCCGTGCCAACCGCCGTCAGCACCCCGCCCTTCCACGCCCTCACCCACAACTATACAGCATATAGTGCGCCAAAGCACGGCGCGCCTTGCCCGGCCTCCGGCAGATCGCACAACTGAGAATCAGATTCTAGAATCTGAGAACCCGGCCCGGAGGCGGAACGCTGCCCGCAGGCTCACCATCTGTTCGGCCGGGTTCCCGTTATATAGTTGAAGCCTTACCCGCCAGCGTTTCACCGACTGGTGACTTTTGCGCGGCAGCCAGACACTGTCGGCCGCCTCTCGCTGGCTTATTGGTCCGAAGGGTCCGTGCGTGCACGGCGTTCATTCATCCTCCAGCCATACGCGCGCGCGGAACTGCTCCGGGCGGCCGCCGGCGGCCGCCGGGCGATACGTGACCGTGGAGCCGTCGCCTTCTATGCGGTCCATGCCGGGGACAGCCCGCCACGCCTCCGCGCCTTGGGACGGGACGCTGTGCTGAAGTGCGTAGTAGCGTGCCTTGCCCGCGTAGCCCGCGCCTGTCGCCGCGACGGTCGTGACCGAGACGACGGGCCCGTTGCCGGAGAGGCTCATGGACACGTCGAACACGCCGGCATCGGCATCATCCCGCGGGTCGGTTCCGGCGATGTATTCCTCCAGATTCGAGAGCCCGTCGCCGTCCGGATCGGCGGAGTCGGACCTGTCGGACGGGTCGGACAGGCCGGACAGACAGGCGGCTTCCCACTCATCGGGCATCGCATCCTGATCCGCGTCTTCGGCCACGGGCAACTGCGTGCGGGCGACGGTCAACTCCGCGTCGAACGTGAGGTCGCTGCTGTCCAGCGTGGCGTTGCAGACCTGCACAGCCAGGACGTTCGTTTGTTCGAGTGCCGGCAGACCGCCGCCCGTGAGCGTCACGCTCCATGCGGTCGCGTCCGCCACCGGTTCCGTCGCCGTGGCGTCAAAGCCGACCGGCGTGCCGCTCTCGCCAGCCATGTTGTGTCGCGCGATTTCTTGACCGTTGATCCACACAACGAACCCGTCGTCGAGTTGCGCCGAAAGGCGCAACTCACTGACGCGCGCGGGATGCTGAATGCTGAATCCGCGCCGCAGAAAAAGCGACGTGTAGCTCGTCTGCATATCGGCCACCGTCGTGCCGTACGGCCCGTCGCCGTAGCCGAACGGCGCCGCGCCGCTCGCCCACGCGGAGTCGTCGAACCCGAGCCGGCGCCATGAGGCCGGCGGGTCGGACGCCTCGGCCGTCCCCTTCAGGTACCGCCACGTGGCGCCCGCATCGACGCCGCCGGACGGCGGGGTCGTTGCGGAGTCAATGTTCGACAGGGCTGAGTTCCCGGCCGCGTTGTACGCCTTCACGCGGTAGTAGAACTTCGTCTCGGCGGGCAGGCCGGTGTCGCTGTAGCCGGTGACGCCGGCTGCGACACTTGCGTAGTCCGTCGTCCAGTCTGCCACCCCGCTCTGCCGGCGGTCGATCCGGAACCCGGCCTCGTTGTCGGAATTGTCGCGCCACGCCAATTGAATGTCCGAACCCGACGCGGCCGCGGTCAGGTCGCTCGGCGCGGCCGGCGGCTGGGGCACGGGATCACCGAGCGTGGTTCTGTACATGACCCCGTTGCCGCCGCAGGCATAACCGTGTTGCGCGTCCGGGAAGTGAATGGAGAGGAACCATTGTGAGAGCTTCACGTAGGTCCAACTGGCGCCGCCGTTCGTCGTCTCGTAGATCCGGCCGCCGTTCGTGCCCACGTAGACACGATTGGCGTTCACCGCCCAGCCGCAGTGCGAGGCGATCCCGAACTGCGCCTGCGCGGCCCAGGAATTCCCGCCGTTGACGGTCTTGTAGATCGTGCCTTTCTCGCCCACCAGCCACCTCGTGTTCGCATCGGCAAACGCGCTGCCCCATATCGGCTCGAACGCCCAGGCGGACTTCTGCCAGCTTCGCCCCGCGTCAGTCGTCCGCATGAAGTAGTCGTAGCCGGCCGCCCAACCCGCGTCGCCGATGAACCGGCTTGTCACCATGAATCCCGAATGACCGGTGTAG
Source organism: Kiritimatiellia bacterium (assembly GCA_016929905.1). Lineage (GTDB taxonomy): Bacteria > Verrucomicrobiota > Kiritimatiellia > JAFGHX01 > JAFGHX01 > JAFGHX01. The sequence continues at coordinate 19,194 of JAFGHX010000464.1, read as the reverse complement.
ATTCGGTTCCAGTTCGCGCCGCCATCGCTTGTCCTGTAGACGGTCCCGCCCGTCCCCAGCAGGATCGCGTTGGCGGCATCGAACGCCCAACCGGTGAAAAGCAGGGCGGTCGTCCCCGTCTGCTGCTTCTGCCAGGTCGTGCCGCCGTCCGAGGTGTGGAGGACGACCTTCGTGGCGCTCCCGCCGCTGAATTCGCCGCCGGCCGCCCAGCCATTGAGGCGATCCGCGAAGAAGCAGGTAGCCAGATTCAGAGTTGTCCCGCTCGTTTGCCGCGTCCACGTATTCCCGCCGTTCGTCGTCTTCAGGATCGTGCCGCCCCAACCCACCGCCCAACCGTGTTGCGCGTCCGCAAAACGCATGCATTCCAGATGATTCGTCGTGCCGCTGACCATCGGAGTCCATCGGGCCGGGTCCGGTGCCGGATCCGCCGGCGTGGTCGCCTCGGCGATGTTCGAATACGCCGAATCGCCCGCCGCGTTCGAAGCCTTCACCTGGTAGTAGTACTTCGTGCCGGCCGACAACCCGCTGTCCGTGAAGCTCGTTGCGTTCGCGCCCGGGGTCGCCACGCGCAGCCACGTCGTCGTTCCGCTCGTGCGCCGGTCCAGCTTGAAACCGGCCTCGTCGCCGCTGTTGTCCTGCCACGTCAGCCGGATGCATGTCGAAGACTGCGCCGCCGCGGCCAGGCCGGTTGGTGCGCCCGGCACTGTGGGACCGGCCGGCACGATCCATCCCTTGGCGCTGAAGGCGGCGAAGGCAACGTCGGCGTTGCCGCTGAGCAGGTTGCGCACCTTGACGAGATTGCCCTCCCACACGCTCTGGCTGCTCTGCCAGCGCGCGGTCTCCCGCGCGATCTCCGGTCGGATGAAGGAAGCGAGCGAGTCCCAGCGCGCCCTCATCTTCGCGTCGGTCAGCGCGCCGCCGGAGGTCTTCAGGTGCAACCGCGCGCGATCCGAGAATATCCGCTTGAAATCGGCGTTCTGGATGAGCCCGTTGAACATGTCCCAGTGCGGCGCCGGGTGCGTGGGCCAGACGGTGTCCTCCTTGCGGGTCCTCGGCGCGTGCGGCCACTTCTCCCATCGGTAGCATCCGCTGAACGCCAGTTCGCCGTCCCACAGGAAGTAGTAGGTTTTTCCGCTCTTCCGGGTTACGTTCCAGGAGTTGTTGTGGCTCCAGTCCCACATCCCCGCGCTCATGCCGAGGATCATGTAGTCGGCGAAACCGGTGACGTCGATGTACGCCTCGATCGTGCCGATGCTCTTTGACCCGCCGCTCCTCGCCACGCTCAAGGCGCTGTTCCACCGGCTCAGATCGCCCTCCTGGTCGCGTTCCGAAACCCAATCGTCCTTGTTGCCGCCGATGTGCATGGCCGCGAACGCGCGGTCCGCCCGCTCCGTCAGGTTGTACAGGCCCCAGTATGAACCGTTGACGAACAGGGAGCAGAAGGTGCCGTGATTGCCGACGCCTGTCATGTCGATCTGCGTCGCGCGCATGAATTCGTCCATGCATTCCGTCCACCCCCACAGCGTCCAGCCGTGCTCGAAATCCTGGTAATGGGGCTGATCGTTGCCGCCGCCGCGCAAGATGATGTTGTCGAAACCCTGCTTCGTCATTGCGTGCAGGGGCGCGCGTTCGAAAACCGGGTAGTCCAACCGTTTCGGGCCGTAGGCGGCCTTGAATTTCAGCCGGAACGAACGTTTCGGATTCGTGTCCAGATGCACCGCGCCGCCGCCGTGGTTGCGGATCTGGCAGCCGACTTTGAACCGGTCCGTACTTTCGCCGGGATAGCGGAATGCGACGGTGCAGCTCTGGATGGTCTTCGGGTTGGCGTTGGTCGCCGTGTTGATCGTGTTGAAGGCGCTCGCATCCATCGTGATGCGTACTTCGGGAACGTTCGGATTGCCCGCACCCGCAAGCCGGACGGAGAGAAGAACAGCCACCAGCATGGGACCGGCGCAGCATACGCTTCGACTCCTTCGAATCATCATCGTCATCTCGTTCCTCCTTCGATTCAACTTCGCCGGAAAAGCAGTCCTCTGAGCGGGGCCGGACGCGAGCAAGCGGCTCCCGTCATCTCTCTATCCGGAGAGGGCCGGGAATATTACACGGGAAATCCGGCGCTGCCCGGCTGCGCGCCGGGGGCAGCACAGCGCACGCGAAGCGAAGCGCCGGGCGGCGGCGTCAGAACACCGCGGAGGACAGGCCTTTGCGCCACGGCAGGCCGGCCTCGAGGCAGCGCCGGACCTCCTCGGCCGACAAGGCACGGCTGTAGATTGCCACCAGGTAGTACTCGCCGAGCCAGGGCCGGTCCCGGCTCGTTGTGTTTGCGAGCGTCAACCGGCAGGTGTTCCGCCACGGCGAGAAGTCGCCCTCGGCACGGACCGCGCGCGCGGGAGTGAACAGATCGCCGGCATACGTCACGTGCCCCCCGGTCGACTCGTTGCCGTCCACGTACATCCGGACGCGCCCGGACCGTTCGCGTGTCACCACAAGATGGGTCAGTTTCGTCGTAACCATATCCGGCAGCGAGACAGGGTTCGCGAGTACGTCGGCGCGCTGCGTCACCCGCAGCCTGAAGACATAGCCGTTGCGCCACCCGCCCGGCACCTCCGCGCGCGTGCCCAGCATGAAGTTGTTCCAGTGGATGCTCTCCGTCAGCGCGACGATCCTGGCCGGCCCGTCCTGCGCTGCGGCCTGCGGCCGGATCCACGCCTCGATCGTGAGTTCCCGGCTGAGTTGGCAAGCCCGAATGATCTTGGTCGCGGGCGCCGGCGACGCCACAAGCGCAGGCTGAACAACCCGCAGGCCGCCGCCCGGAATCCATTGTGCCGGCCCGATCTCCGATATCGTCAGGTCCAAGGGGTCGCCCGCCCCACCGAGATCCCGGACGATCGTGCCGGCGCCCTCCCGAAACGTGTACAGAGCCAGCAGCGCGGCACCGCGGTGCGGGGGCTGGGCGCTGCGCATCTCGGGACCTGATCGTGCCTGCGCGCTCCTCAGCCCCTCACGCCCCGCCACAACATACTGCCCGGCCCGAAGATGCACCGCACGATTCGTCATAAGGCTGCGGACCTGGACCTCACCTCGAACGACATCGACACGCGTCGACTCCGGCTCAACCGACGCGACGAAGCGTGTGCCCATCACCCGGATCTCCGCGTGCGGTGTGCTCATCTGCATGGCCACAACGCCGGACCGGGGCGCAACGGTCGCCGTCACAACACCGCGAGTGACGAACAGTTGCCTGCCGCCGGCCTGCGCCGCTGCCTCCAGCCGGACCTCCGTCCGCGCGCCAAGCCGGAGCAGGGTCCTGTCGGCATACTCCAGAACCATCTCGCTCCCGTCTCCCGCAGTTCGAACGCCGGCGCCGGGCCGCAGGTGCTGGCCGGCCGCCGCGGGCAGCCACGTGCCGTCAGAGAAGACCTCTCCCTCATGCACAACCCGCTGGACCGAAACCGTGTCCCACGCCTCGAACGAGCGAATCTGAGGCAACCGGGATCGGAAGATGAGTCCGAACACAACCAGTACCGAGGCCGCAAGACCCGTGACCCACCACCCCCACGGCCGAACCCGAGAACCCCAAAGGGATACGATCGGACGCGGCCCGGCCGCCGGCCGCCGCACCGCGTCCCCCCGGACGACTCGCGGCTGCACCGTCCCTGGCGTACGCAGAACCGCTTCGAGCGCAAGCCGTTCTTCGGCCAGTTCAAACACCGCCGCACCATAACCCGGGTGTGCCGCCAGCAGACGAGAAACGGCCTCCGCGTCGCTCGGGTCCAGGTCCCCGTCGACGTACCGCACCAGGAGCGCTCCGTTCTTCTCCTCGCCTCTCATCACGCGTCCGCCGCCAAGCTCTTCTTCACGCACGACGCCAATGCAGCCCGCGCCCTGAACACCGTCACGTTCACCGCGGAAACCGTCATCCTCAGAGTCCGCGCAATATGCCGGGACTGCCAGCCCTCCCCATATTTCAGCTCGAGCATCCGGCGTGCTCGGCCCCCAAGCCGCGCCAGGCACTGCTGCAGCGCCGAATGCCGGCGCGTCACCCAGTCCGGATCGGCCAGCCGCTCCTGTGCCCGGCCCGCCGCTTCATCCAGTGCGGCCATCGCATCGCCCACCAGAACCGGCTGCCGCCCGCGCCGCTCGAAGAAACGCCGCAGACAGTTCCGAGCGATCCCCCGCAGCCAGCCGCCGAAATTCGTGCCCGGCTCGAACTGAGCCCGCTTCTCGTAGGCGATGTGAAAAACTTCCTGAACCAGATCCTCGGCGGCAGCTCGCTCGCCCGTCGCACCGAGCAGATAAGCCATCAGCCAGCAGCGGTTCTGCTCAAGCACGGCCTCCGACCATGGATCCATGCCCGCTCGCGACCTGCCCGTTCCGTCGAATGCATCCCCGCTCACATCACGGTCTCCCCGTCCCTATCCGCGCCATCGGCGGGATATTACCAGAAATGTGAACGGCGCTGGGATAAGATAAGGCGGGTTCGAAATCGGGCGGGCCGCGCGGGTGTGGCGGCCTGCAAGCCGGCAGCACCCGGCCCTCCCTGCCGCCCGGCCGCGAGCGCACGGCTCGAACCGGCCGGGCGGCCCGGTGCCCCGCAGGATGCCCCACTCAGGACGCGCGGGCAGAGAAATCCCTGCCCGCGCGATCCTACTGCTCCTCCAACCACACGCGCGCGCGGAACTGTTCCGTACCGCTGCCGGCAGCGGCCGGGCTATGCGTGACGGTGGAACCGGTGCCTTCGATGCGCTCCATGCCGGCAACGGACGCCCATGCCGCCGCGCCGCCGAACGGGACGAGGTGCTGGAGCGCGTAGTAGCGGGTCTTGCCCGCATAGCCCGCGCCCGCCGCCGCCACTGTCGGAAACGAAACCACTGGCGCGCCGTCCTGCAAGCGCACATCAACCATGAACCATGAACCGTTCTGCACAGGATCCGTGCCGGCGATGTACTCCTCGACATTCGAGTGCCCGTCGCCGTCCGGGTCGGCCGAGTCGGACCTGTCGGACGGGTCGGAGAGCTCGGACAGATGCAGCGTCTCCCACTCATCCGGCATCGCGTCCTGATCTGCGTCCTCTGCCACGGGCAACGGACTGCGCACAACGGACAACTCCAGCTCAAGCGTCAGGTCGCTGCTGTCCGCGCCCGCGTTCAACACCATGACGGCGAGCACGTTGTCCTCGCGCAATTCGGGCAATTCGCCGCCGGCGTAGGTCCGGGACCACGGTGTGCCGTCGCCAACCGTTGCGGAAGCCGCCGCATCAAAGGCCGGCGCGCCGTTCACATTCACCCGCGCAATCTCTGCGCCGTTGAGCCACATCACGAATCCGTCATCGTACAGCGCCGCCAGACGCAGTTCGCTGACGAGCGCCGGCTGCTGAATACCGAATGCCTTTCGCAGAAAAAGCGACGTGTAGCTGTTCCGCATATCCGCCAACGTCATGCCGTACGGACCGTCGCCGTAGCCGAACGGCGCGTTGCCCGTGTTCCAGGCCGAATCGTCGAAATCGGGCCGGCGCCACGCGCTCGCCGGCGCGGAAGCCTCCGCCGTCCCCTTGCGATACGCCCACACGGCGCCATAGCCGATTCCCGCCGCCGGCCGCGTGGTGGCGTCGGCCACCGCCGAGACCGGCGAGATGCCGGCAGCGTTGTACGCTTTCACGCGATAGTAGAATTTCGTCTCGGCCGGCAGGCCGGCGTCGGTGTAGAGGCTGACGTCCGCGGCCACGGTCGCGTGGTCGGCTGTCCAATCCGCCGTCCCGCTCTGGCGGCGGTCGATCCGGAACCCGGTTTCGTTGTCGGAATTGTCCTGCCAGCTCAGCCGGATCCGCGAATCGCTCAACGCCGCGGCGGCCAGCGCGCCCGGCGCGGCAGGCGCCGATTCCGCCACCGTGATCGAGACGGCAATATCCACCGAGGCGGGCACGGCGCCCGACCCGTCATCCTGGACCGTAATCGTGCGCTCATGCGTGCCGAGCGCCAGCGATGCCGTGTGGAACGTGACCGTATGTGTCTGCTTCGCCGCCGAGCCCGTCGAGGTGCCGGAGCCCGGCGCGACATCCAGCCGGCTCGAGCTCTCCACCAGGGTGTAGGCGAGTGTGCCGGACCCGCCGTTCCAGACCTGGAACGTCACATCCGCCGCATCCGCGCCCGAGGCGCAGCTCACGGAGATGTTGGTCGTGCTCACCGCAATCGCCGGCTGCGCGGCGGAGGCCGTGGTGGCGGCGCCGATATTGGAGTATGCCGAGTTGCCGGCGGCGTTGTAGGCTTTCACCTGGTAGTAGAACTTCGTGCCGGCCGGCAGGCCGCTGTCGGTGTGGCGCGTGGCGTTCGCACCGAGCTCCGCGACGCGGATCCAGTCGGTCGTGCCCGTCTGACGGCGGTCCAGCTTGAACCCCGCCTCGTCGGGACTGTTGTCGGTCCAGCTCACCTCGATCGCACTCGCCGAGCTCGCCGTCGCCGCCAGGCCGCTCGGCGCCGCCGGCGGCTGCGGGCCGGGATCACCCAACGTGGTCCGATACATGACGCCATTGCCGCCGACCGCGTAACCGTGCGAGGCGTCGGGCCAATGCACCGAAAGCGTCCACTGGGCCAGCCGCTGGTAGCCCCACGACCCGCCCCCGTTCAGGGTCTCGTAGATCCGCGCGCCGTTCGAGCCGATGTACGCGCGGTTGCGGTCCACGAAGAAGATGCTGTGCGCGGTGTAGCCGGTGTTCAGCGCCAGGGTCCAGGACGCGCCGCCGTCGGTCGTGCGGTAGACGACGCCGTCCTGCCCGCAGACCCAGACGGTGTTGGCGTCCAGCACCGCGAGCGAAAGCATGTAACCGGTCGAGCCCGGACTCAACGCCGTCCAGGTCGCCCCGCCGTTCGTCGTCTTCAGAACCTGCCCGTTGCCGCAGGAGACATAGCCGACATTGCGGTCGATGAACCGCCCGCAAAGCAGAAACGTGCTGATCGGGCAGGTCTGCGCCTGCCACGTGGCGCCGCCGTCCGTCGTCTTGCGAATGAAACGCCCGTTGCCGAACACCCAACCCGTGTTCTCGTCCACGAAGTAGACCGACTGAAGTCCGTTGGATGTGCCCAGGTTCTTCTTCTGCCATGTGGCGCCGCCATTGTCCGTATACAGCAGCGTGCCGTTGTAACCGACGACCCAGCCCTTGCTCGCGCTCACGAAATGCAGTGAGATCAGCTCTTCTGTGACCCCGCTGTTCTGAAACGTCCAACTGGTGCCGCCGTTCGTCGTCTTCAGAATCGTGCCGTGCCAGCCGACCGCCCAGCCGGTCGTCGCGCTGACGAACTGAACCTCCTCCAGGTGGTTCGTGGTCAGCGTCGGCAGTTGCGCCCAGTCCGCCGGCCCGGCCGGATTCGCCGGTGTCGTCGCATCCGCCACGTTCGACTCGACCGACACGCCCGCCGCACTGTACGCCCTCACCCGGTAGTAGTACTTCGTCTCAGCCGTCAGCCCCGTATCGGTGTAACTCGTGACGCCGGCACCCACGCTCGCGTGGTCCGCCGTCCATTCCGTCACTCCGCTGACTCGCCGGTCGATCCGGAAGCCGTCCTCGTCGCCGCTGTTGTCCTGCCAGGTCAGCCGGATCTGGCTCCAGGACTGGGCCGCGGCCGTCAGGCCGCTCGGTGCCGAGGGGGGCGTGGGGCTCGGCGCCACGATCCAGCCTTTCGCGTTGAAGGCGTTGAACGCCGCGTCCGCGTTGCCGCTGAACAGGTTGCGCGCCTTTACAATGTTGCTCTCCCACTGACTCAGACTGCCCAGTCCCCAACGGCTCGTGTCGCGGCTGATGTCGGGCCGGACAAAACTGCAGATCGTGCCCCAGCGTGCCCGCATCTTCGCGTCGGTCAGGGCGCCGCCCGTGGTCTTGAGATGCAGCCGCGCGCGGTCCGAAAAGATCTGCTTGAAGGCGCTGTTCCGGATCAGCCCGCCGAAGAACATGTCCAGATGCGGCGCCGGATGACTCGACCATTTCATCCTGACCGGGTCCGTCAGCGGCTGGTGGCCCACCATGTCCAGCTTGTACACACCGGCAAACGCGTGCTCCGCGTCCCACATGAAGAAATGGGTCTTGCCGTTCTTGCGCGTGACGTTCCAGGAGTTCGATTCGCTCCAGTCCCAGTTCCCCGCCGTCATACCCAGAATCATGTAGTCGGCAAAGCTTTCGAGGTCCAGGTACTGTACCAGCGTGTCGATGCTGTAGCTCTGCGCGCTCTTGGCCAGGCTGTACGTCGTGTGCCAGCGGGTCAGGTCGCCCTCCACGTCGCGGGCGGAGATCCAGTCGTCCTTGTTGCCGCCGAGCCACATGCCCGCGAACGCGCGGTCCGCGCGCTCAGTCAGGTTGTACAGGCCCCAGTACGAACCGTTGATGAAGAGCGAACAGAACGTGCCGTGGTTGCCGACGCCCGTCATGTCGAGTTGCGTCGCGCGAATGAATTCGTCCATGCAGTAGGTCCAACCCCACTGCAACGGGTAGAAGGTGAAGCCCGGGTTGTCGTTGCCGCCGCCGCGCAGCACCAGGTTGTCGAAGCCCTGCCGCGTCGTGGCATGCAACGGCGCCCGCTCGAAAACCGGATAGTCCAGCCGCTTGGGGCCATACGCGGCCTTGAACTTCAAGCGGAAGGAACGACGCGAGGCATAATCATGCACCGCCGCCGCGCCGTGATTCCGAATCTGGCAGCCCACACTGAACCGATCCGTGCTCTCGCCCGGATACCGGAAGGCGGCCGTGCAACTCTTGATCACCTTCGGCTCTTCTGCCGCCGTGTTCACCGCCGTGAACGCACTCGCGCTCAGGGTGATGCGGACCTCCGGAATGTCCGGATTGCCCGCCGGTGTGCGCGGCACGGCCAGGCCTGTCAGTAGCATCGCCAGACAGGTGAGGCTGAGGGTCGAGTGGCGAATCGCGTGCATAGTCACAATCTCCTTCTCGGTTGACTTAATCCCTGCCGGTTGCCCCCATGCAGGCCCTTCCTGCACCTTCTGTATATCCAGTTGCAGGTCCGGGCCCGACCGTTTCACAAAAAGGTGCGCCAGTCACCGATTTCAGGACGGTACTCTATGTTGTAGACAAGCGGAGGTGTGGGAGAGAGTTGGCGATGCGGCGGGCCGTCTCACGGGACCACGCGCAACCCTGCGGGCTGCGCGGGCTGGTCGGTATCGCCGCCGGCCGATACGGCGGGCCCGATGTACTCGGTGGCCACCACGACGTCGTCGAACCAGCCGTGCGCGGAGTGGTCGCTGTCCACGTAGTGCTCGAGCCAGAGGTAGTTGATCGTGAGGTTCGTGTCGCTGCGCCACTGGAACCCCTCGAAGGGCGAGCCGCCCGGCTCGGGAGCGAACCCGCCGTGGTCCCACGTGCCGTTCGGGAAGCCCAGGCCGAGGTGGCTCTTCTTCTCGCCGTCGATCCAGAACGCCTGCTCGCCGTTGTAGGCGGTCACCGGGTCGTTCAGTTTGACCATGAACTCGACGCAGAGCCATACCCCTTTGGTCACCGCGTGCGGAGAGGAGTACCCGCCGTAGCCCGGGGTGCGGTTGAAGAAGTTGCCCCAGTAGTTCCCGTCGCGGTCCAGCCGCATGTGCATCCAGTAGGTGTAGAAGTCCCAGCCCCAGCCGCCAAGCGCGCTGGGGATCGGTTCGACGCCGGTGGACCAGCGTTCGTCGCCGACCGGCTGCAGCCCGGCACGCGGCCATGGCCAGGCAGTGGACGGGTTGTGCCCGCCCAGCCAGACCCAGTGGTGGATGGTCGTCCCGCTTTCGGCAAACTTGGCGTAGAACCGCAGATAGAGCTGCTGATAGCCGGGCAGGAGCCGCCGGTACAGGTCCGCGCCGCCCTCGGTCGCGTCGACATAAAGCGATCTGGCGCCGGTGGAGACAGCCGGCGTGTCGGCGCTCAGCGACATCCGGTTGGTTTTGGTGGCATACTCCCAGCGGGCGACCATGTCGGCGAGCGAGGTCTCCTCGAAATTCTCGGCAAAGACGACGCGCGCGTCGTTGGAGATGCCGGCGTCGCCCGGGTAGTTCGTGGCCAAGCCGTACTCGACCGCGGCTCGCGCCCCCCCGCACAGGAGTATGGCGCAAGTCGCGACAACCAGTCGTTTCATCTGCCCCCCTCGCCCGAAGAGCACCGTGTCGTGCGGCGCCAAAGGATCCTACCAGACACCGCCTCGGACTGACAGACGAATTTTCGAGGCATGACAAGAAAACACATGGGTTTGCCTCAATCCGCCATGGGGCCAACCGCTGCTTCCGCCTAAGGTAACGGCATCGGAGGACATGATGGAAAAGCTGCGCATCAGCGACAACGGCCGATTCCTCGCCTATCCGTCCGGCGCGCCGTTCATCTGGATCGGGGACACGTTCTGGCTGATCCGCTATCGCCCGCCCGAGGTATTCGACAGCTATCTCGACACGCGGCGGACGCAAGGCTTCACGATCATCCAGACGTTGTTTATGGACCATTCCCACGATCCGGCCAAATGGCACGCGTACGACGCGTTCGTGGCAAAAGCCGCCGAACGCGGGATGTACGTGGCCGTCGTGCTGGACTGGGGCGACCCGCGCAAGACGGACCCCTGGACGGCGGAGCAGCTCTACCGGCACGCGTTCTGGGTCGGGCGCCGCTACCGCGACGCCGACAACATCGTCTGGCTCACACTGGGGGAAGGAACCGACTGGCGCACGCCGCGCGAGAAGATTCTGGCCGCTGTGCGCGGGCTGCGCGACGGCGATACGGGCAAGAAGCTCCTGTCCCTCCACACGATTTTCGGAACCAGCACCGGCATCACCGGGTTCACCGAACACGTCGATTTCCACACATGGCAGACCAACCACTGGGAGGCCCCGGACTGTTTGCCCCTCTACGCTATGCCGAAGGGCAAACAGCCCTGGCCCTATCCGCCCCCTTGCGAACACGGTAACTGGCGCGTATGGGAGGCGATCGCCGCGGACCGCGCGCGCGAGCCGGCAAAGCCGGTTCTTGACACGGAAGCCTGGTACGAGGGAGACGGGACTGGAAACCGGCGCCTGTTCCAATGCAACGGCGGCGCGTTGCCCTACCATGTGCGACGCAGAGCCTACTTCACGGTTCTCGCCGGTGCGTGCGGTCACACGTACGGCGCCGCCGGCGTATGGGACGTGAAGGGCGACTTCGAGCAGAACCTGCGCATGGAAGGCGCCGCCCAGATGGGACATCTCGGGAAGCTGCTCGAATCGCTGGGGTCCGACCTGCTCCAACTGACGCCCGAGCAGGCCATGGTCGCGGAGGGGCAATCGGACGACTACGACGAGCACGTGCAGGCATGCCGCGCCGCGGACGGCGGCTGGGCGCTCGTGTACATCGCGAACGGAAAGCGAGTCGTGCTCGATTGCACGTGCCTGGCGGGACGGGCCGGCATGGCGCAATGGTTCGATCCCCGCACCGGCACGCGGCTGGACGCCGGCTCCTTCCCCACCGGCCGTGCGGTCGCCTTCAAGCCGCCGGGCGAGCCCGCCGTGGGCAACGATTGGGTGCTGCTCCTCGCGAGCGCGCGGCAGCCCAAGTCAGCCGCTTTCGACGATGATCGGGCGATCGAACTCGACAGCAAGCGGCTCCCCGACGTAGGGTAAGAGGAGTGTTGCCCGCAACCGAAGCCGGAAAGCCGCTAATCGGCGCCACGCGCATCCTATGAACATCGGGCTCAAACTTGTCACGCCGGCCAATCCGGGGCTGGGGCCGGACTGTCTCGACATGGGCGGGCCGGCCCCGCTCACCGTGGTTCGTGAACTCGGCATGCAATTCGTGGAGTACGGCATCAAGACCGACTGGAATCCGGACGCGTTGCGACAGCGCGTGCGGCACGCGCTGGACAGCGGGCTGCGCGTTCACTTTCACCCCTATACGGACGGCGAAGTCATCGGGTTCGAAAGACCGGACAAAGCGTGCCGCGCCATCATGACGGACATGCTGGAGTTCTGCGCGCGGGCGGCGCGTGAACAGGGCGCTCCGGCGGCCATGGTCCTGCACGGCGGCCGCGTGCGGCTCTGGCAACTTGCGGAGTCGGAGAAGAGGCCGCGCGCGGACTATGTGGCCGAGACGCGCCGCTATCTGAGCTGGCTCACGAAAACAGTCCGCGATCGCGAATTCGACGTTGAGATCATGCTCGAAACGAATGTGCCGTCCCCAAAGCCCGATCTCCTGCTGGTCGGCGACAGTTACGACGAAGCGCTCGAAACGGCCGAGGGGCTCGAGGTCGGGATCTGCTGGGACATGGGACACATGTTTACCGGTGTCGTTCAGAACCGGCTGCCCCGCTTCCCGGATGCCCGGTTCCTGCGGCGCGTGCGCCACGTGCATCTGCACGAGGTCGTAAACCACGCCGACCACTACCCCCCCATCTACGGGACCTTGCCGATCGAACAGTACGTGGCCGACTTGAAGCGTGCGGGGTTCGATCGCGATATCACGCTGGAGCTGGATTTCGACAAACTGCGCGCCGCCGGCGAGGTGCGCGACGTGCTCACGCGCAGTGTCGCGCGCGTGCGCACCGCGTGGGATGCCGCCTGAGCGACGAGGCGCGGGCGCGGATCGGCCCGGACCGCTCGCAGAGCGGTCCCACAACAGCTTTGCGTGCCACGGCCTGCTTGGGTTGCGGGCAACGCCCGCCTTAACGTATCTGCGTTGGGCAGTACTCAGAAGCCGCGCCGGCCGGTCTGCGGCCGGCCTCGGCGGAACGCGGCCCTGACCTCATTCTCGGAGAGGGCACGGCTGTAGAGGGCGACCCGGTGGTACTCGCCGAGCCACGGCCGGTCGCCGGTGGCCTCGTTGGCCAGCACGAGCGGGAAATCCGACGCCCAGTTGGCGAGTGTGCCGGGCGGAACCGGCCGCCGCTTCATGAACGACGGGCTGCGCAGCCCGCCATCCGGGTCGTAGTGCGTCCAGCCGCCGAGTTGGTCGCGTCCGTTCACGAACAGACGCACGGCGCCCGCCGCCTCGCGCACGCACACCACGTGCGTGAGTTCCGTCGTCACCGTGCCGCGCGCGGTGTTCGCTTCCGGGAACCCGAGTTCGGTCGACGCGGTCGACCGCACGCGTATCCCGAAATGCGGGCCCCACGGCGCGTATTCGCGCGTCTGGCCCAACATCAGGTTCGCATTCAACGGCTGGCTCGCCACCGACACGATGCGGGCGGGACCGGCCTGCATGGGATCGGCGGGCCTGATCCAGACCTCGAGCGTGAGCGCGTTGCTCACCCGGCACGCTTCGGAGATCTTCCGTGCCGGCCCGGCCGACGCGATCACGGTGTTCGCGCGCACGGCCAACCCGCCGCCCGGCAGCCAGGCGACGGCGTCCGGGTCCGCCACGGTCAAATCCAGCGGCGCGCCGACGCCGGACACGTCGCGCACCACCGTCCCCCGCCCTTCCCCAAACGTGTACAGCGCCGCGAGCCCGGCCGGAACCGGCACGGCCGGAGCCGGCGCGGGCGCGCCCGTCCGCACGATCGCCGCCACCCGCGTCTGAGCGCCGACCACGGCGTAGAAGCCCTCGTTCACGAGAACCGACTCCCCGCTGGTCGTGTTCAGCACGTCGACCCGGCCGCGCTCCAAATCGATTCGCGTCGAGTCCGGTTGCACGGCGAGAATGAATCGGGTGCCCTTCACCACGATCTCGGCATGCGGCGTAGCGAACACGTTGCGCGCAGGCGTCTCGCGAAACGGGATCTCGACCGTCATCCGGCCGCCCGCCACGGCGACGCGCTTCTCGACCTCGCGGACGCCACCCCACCGCAGAAGGGCGCGGCCGACGGAACGAGCCGCCAGTTTCTGCGCCAGCCCCGTGTTCCCTTCAAGGCGGGCGTTCGTCCCGGCCTCCAGCACGAGTTCCGCACCGTCGTGATACCGCACAACCACGGGTGCTCCCGCCGCCGCTGCCAGGCCGTCATGGACATACAGTTCCATTCCCCGCTCGCTGGCGATATCCGCACCGGCACGCACCACCCGCGCATGCTCGGCGCCCCGCACCAGTACGGCGCCGGCCCCGTGCCGCCATGGGTCGATCTTGCCCGAGTGCCACAGCGCACCGACCGCAACGAGAACGGACGCCGCCAGCGCCAGCAGACGCCGCCCCGCGCGCCGGCGCCCCAACGGCCTGCGGTGCGCCGCTGCCGGAACGCGAGGCCCACGCGCGGAGACGGCGAACGTCCGATGCCGCCGTTGCGCCGGCTCGCGCACACGCCGCGCCGGCTCCGCCGCCGCGCCGCCCTCGATCCGCTCGAGAATCGCGTCCGCAAGCGCCGGGTCCGTACCCAACCGCGCCTCGAGCTTGCGCAGCATGATCTCCGTCTGTTCCGCTTTCGGCACGCCCTGCAGACTCGGGTAGCTGCGCAGCAGCCCGTCCACACGCACCAACCCGATCAGGTCCTCCAGCGCCGCCGGATTCGCCGCCAGCGCTTCGTGCAGGTCCCGGTCTTCCGTCTCGGTCAGTGAACGATCGAGAAAACCGGCCAGAAGCGCTTCCATTCGGTCGGCGCCCTCCTGCCGTACTGTGCCGTTCCCCGCGCTCATGCTTCCGCTTCCTTCAACCGCCCCTCGATACAGGTCTTCAGCTCGCGCCGGATCCGCAGCATGGTCACGCGCAGCGTCGAGGCGGGCCGCTGTGTCTCCTCAGCCAGGCGCGACAGCGGCACGTCCTGGAAGAAGTGCCGCTCCACAAGCATCCGCGCACGGTCGGTCAGGCCGCGCAGGCACTCGCGCAGCGCGTGCACACGATCTTCCGCATGCCCCGGCTCCCGGTCGAGTTCCCGGCTCATGCGCTGATGCACCAGATAGTCCACCAGGCCGGTCCAGCGCACCTTCTTCTGCTTGTCCTTGCGCCAGCGCATGCGGACCAGGTTCCGCGCCACCCCGCAGAGATAGCGGCCGGCATCCTGCTCCGTGCGCGCCGCCAGTTCCCCGCAGCGCGACACCACACCCAGAAAGACGTCCTGTGTGATCTCGTCCACAACGTCGGGATCGACAACAAACCCGCAAAGAAAGGCGCGAATCCGCGCCTGATGCTCCGTAACAAGCCTGCGCAGGTGTTCCCGCTCCCGGTCCGTGAGTGTTCGGGGCATGGCCGGTCTCCTCGCCGCTATCGTACAGTTGCAGACGCCGGGGTTGGCGTTTCAGAAAATGAGCGCGCGCCCGGCGCACGAGGCCGAAGTGTAGCCCAAATCCGGGCCCGCCTCAAAGCATTCCCGCTGCCTACTCGGAGACTTGCACCATGAGCCCGCCCGGCGGGGCGGGCGGGGTGGTATCAGGCGGCGGCCCCGAATCCTCGTACTCGTAGGCGCCGACGTCGTAAGCGGCGCCCTGCGGTCGCGACACGCGGTCGCGGTCCTGGGTGACGGCCGAAAGGGGCACCCCCGCGTCGACGAGCGCGCAATCCGAATCCACGTGGTAGTCGCGTGCGTCGGCATTCACGAAATCCGAGCGGGTCACGGCCTTGTTGCTGGAATGCGACGCGATCGAAGGCTTGCTCCCCATGAACGCATTGTTGCGCACGTCCCACGTCCCGACGCCGCCGCTGCCGCCCGCCCACTGAAAGTACGTGCCGATATTGTTGCCGAATGTGTTGTTGTAGAGCTTCAAGTTCGACAGGTCGTCCTCGGCACGAATGCTTGTCTCGCAGTCGTAGACGACGGCGTTCGCGAGGGTGGTATCCGCATTCCCGCGCGCACCGCGCAGGCGAAACGCGATTTCGCAGTCGTACACGGTCACGCCGTCGAAGACCGCTTCGATCTTCTCCTTCATGTTGAACGCGGCCTTGTTGGCGATGTAGGCGTCCTGCATCCAACCGTGCGCCACAATGTTCCGAAGCGTGATACGACAGCGCGTGACGCCGTCCCATGCGCTCGTGACCATCTTCGTGTCGATCGCGTTCTCACCGGGCCGTTGCCCGGCAAGCCACAAGCTGTTGAAGTCCTGGGCGAGGGGGGCGGTCCAGAAATGGCAGTCTTCGATCAGGATAGCGTCCGGCGTGTTCGTGTCACGGTCCGGGTCCGTCTGGAATGAGTCGCCCGTCACATGGTGTATCTCCGTCTTCCGGATCACGAGGCCCCGCGTGTCGGTCGTCACCACGCCGTGCGCGTCGGCCTGGTCCGTGAAGGAGCCGGCCAGGAAGTGGTGGATCAGGCAGGAATCGATCAAGAGCCCGTCGGCCTTGTCCGCATCCACACCGTCCGATGTCCCGTTCCGGATCGTGAGGCGGCGCAGGACGCAGTTTGTCGCACTGAGCACACGGACCGCATCGCCACTGGCCTTCGCACGGTCCACGGTGATGTCTTCGAAGACCGTCTCGTCCCCGTACGTCGTCAGGCGCCTGAGCAGGGGGGCCGCTCCACTGCCGTACGCTCCGAACGTGATGGGGCTCCCGCACGCACCCGAAGAAGACACGCTCAGGCTCTCTTCCCAAACGCCGCCCCGCTTGAAAAGCACCCTGTCGCCCGGCGCAAAAGAACGGCCGTTGACCTCGGCAACCGTGCGCCATGCGCCGGCCTGGCTCGCGCCGGAATTCGAGTCCTGACCCGTGTCCGGATCGACGTAATAGGTGGCCGCGCGCGCCGCCGAATGCAGTGCCGGCATGACGAGGGCGGCCAGCAGCAGGACCCGCACCGGTACCTGCATTCTCACGTTATCACCTGAAATGGGCACTTCATTTACCCCCGGCCGAATCGTCTCCTTCGGTACATAGTATAACAGTAGCATAACACGATTAGAATGCAATAAAGAAGTGACAGCGCGGTCAAGATCGTCAGAAGATGACCAAAGCGGATACGGCATTGAGGCATCAAATTGCCTGTTATGTAATCCGCGGCCGAACGACCACTTATTTTCGGATTACCGATTGGGACACGTTGACCGCGCCCGGACATGCTGTTCTGCTTGTGTTCTGAGCACACACGCAGTACCGCGAGAACGAGAATCTCTTGGTCGTAGGCTTTGTCCAACCGCGGGCGGAACAGAGCTTACGGCGAGGATCAGAAGAGGTTCCGTTGAAGAATGCCGGCGCGGACAGAGCCGCGCCCTCCAGAGCCAAACGATGTTGTGCTGGAGGGCCAGCCTCCGTGCTGGCCGCTAGGGTTTTTCAACGGAACCAGAAGACAGATCCGAACCCGAGAGGAGAGGCGACGTCGCAGTAGCGCCGCGCCGCACGGCTCACGTTGAGCCTGTCGAAAAAGACGGCTCGCGAGACGCTCGCCCTCCAAGCATACGATATGTTGCACAAACTGGTCGTGCGGTCGATGATCGCTCATCCGGAGGGAACTCTTGACCGGGCTGCCGGCGGCGGCCATACTGGGCCCCTTGCGAAGTGCGTTGCCTGCAGAGGCGCCGACGAACCCGGGGAGAACAGCACCATGATCGACTGCCTGGCGCACGTGTGCATCGCCGCCAAGAATCTGGCGGCGTCTGAACGGTTCTACTGTGAGGCACTGGGTCTTGAAAAGGTGTTCAACTTCATTCGCGAAGACGCCGTGATCGGGTTCTATCTGCGGGTTTCGGATCGGACCTACATCGAGGTTTTTGCCCAGCAAGAAGTCGCGGCGCACGCCGGGCATCCGATCCGCCATTTCTGCCTGGCCGTCGCCGACATCGACGCGGTCGCCGCGAAGCTGAACGCGTACGGGTATCCGGTCGGGGAGAAGAAGCTGGGCGCGGATCAAAGCTGGCAAGTCTGGACGACAGATCCGGCCGGTGTGCGCATCGAGTTTCATCAGTACACGGAGCGCAGTTCCCAGTTCACCGGCGCCGATTGCGTGCTGGGATAGCGCGGCCCGCGGCAGGAACCTTCACGCGGGTCTCAAACAGGCCGGTCGCCTCTATTCGCGTCCATTCGCGGTTCCCTACTCCGCCTACTCCAGCCAGCATCGCCCCCTGAACAGCAGGGTGGATTCCTGCGGGTCCGTTACCGTATACACGATCGCGGCGCCCGTGCCGAGCAGCCGCTCGCAGCCGGGCACCGTGGTCCACTCGCCGGCAGCCGACGCGGACTCCAGGCTGTAGTAGCGGGTTTGTTGTTCGTAGGCCGTACCCGTTGCCGCACGGCTCGGGATCGTCACGACGACGCCTTCGCCGGAAATCGAGATATCGACCGCCAGGACGTCGTCGCCGCCCACCGGATCGGTGCCGACAATGTACTCCTCCAGGTTGGACAGGCCATCGGCGTCCGGATCGTCGCCCGGCTCCGCGATGCCGTCGGCGAAATACTGGAACTCCCAGGCGTCATCCAGCCCGCTGCCGTTCGCATCACCGGCGGCCGGAAAGACCGGGTCCGGTTCCGCATTGGTGGAAATGCCCGTGTCCCCCTGCCCTGCGCCGGACCCGTACGTGATACTCAGCAGGGCGGCCTGCTGCGGATCCTTGTCGTAGGAAACGGCCACCCGCGTGCCGGAGCCGGCGACAATCAAGGCCAGCGTGTTCCCGCTCTGCCAGCCGGTGCGGCCGACGATTTCCTGGATGACCGGCGCCAGATCGGGTGTACGCTGCGCCGCGCCGGCGCGACCGACCGCCCAGGCCGGCGGGCTCCAATCCACGCTTGCGCCCGTGCGTGCGCGCTCGGACACCGCCGCATAGCTGAACGTGACGGAGTCGTCCGCGGCTTCGCCCTGGATCACGAGGTCCGCCGGGTCCGAGTGGCTCTCGTCAGCCGTGAACTGGACATACGCCGACTGGACCGTCGCGCCCTGCGGCACGAGCACGTTCCCGAACCGCAGCCCGACCCGTTGCACGGTGCCGTGGTCGGCGCTCATTTCGAGATCGCTGCTCGTGAACGACATCGCACCGCTCGCCACGTTCTCTTCCACATCCTTGCCGCTGGACGAGACGCGGACCTGGACCGTTTCGACGGTCCCGGCAAGCGTCACGGCATAGGCAATCGCCGAATAGGCCGAGTCGCCCGCCGCGTTCGACGCTTTCACCTGGTAGTAGTACTTCGCGCCAGCCGCCAGCCCGCTGTCGGTGTAGCTCGTCGCGTTCGCGCCGGGCGCCGCCACGCGCTCCCACGTCGTCGTGCCGCTCAGGCGCCGATCCAGCTTGAACCCGTCCTCGTTCGCGCTGTTGTCCGCCCAGGTCACCCGGATCGCCGTGCTCGACTGCGCCGTCGCCGCGCACCCGCTCGGCGCCGCCGGCGGCGGCAGCTCTTCCGGCGTCGTCGCGTCGGCGATGTTCGAGTAGGCC
>JAFGHX010000463.1 GCA_016929905.1 Kiritimatiellia bacterium | reverse complement strand
GTGGGTCGTTGGGGACGTGGGTTGTCGGGCGGCTCAGCACAGCTTCGCCCTCCAGGAGATGTGGGTCGTTGGGGACGTGGGTTGCCGGGCGGCTCAGCGCAGCTTCGGCCTCCAGGAGAGGGAGGTCGTTGGGGGAGGCGAGTTGCCGGGCGGCTCAGCACAGCTTCGCCCTCCAGTTGCCGACCGTGTTCCCCGGCCGCCGCGGGGCTCACCTCCGCACGCACGCGGTCTTCGACAGGCCGCTCACGCCGGAGAACGTCTCGTGCAGGGCGGAGGCTCCCGGCGAGTTCCGGTCCGATCATCGCAACAAGAACATTGACTTTCGAAAGGAAACCTTTAGAGCTACCCTTGACTTTCTAAAAGTTTCAGGGCGAGAGGAAAGTCATCCGGATGACGCACACACGGGGCCGACCAACCGCAAAGCGTTCGACCTGCTGCGCGGCGAGCACTGCGAGTAACGGCTGGTCCAATCGCACTCCAGCACGAATTATGGTCAAAAATGGGTTGACTTTTGACCCAATAGGGTCATAATACAGTGTACATTTTGAAAGACAGGTTTCCGACGAGGAACCCGGAGCAGGCGCGGCCCGCGTTTGCCCGGAGGCCTCCGCCTCCGTTCTGCCGACTGCGGTGCGATTGGCGGAAATGCGCTCGCGGCGCGAACACGAAGGACGCGAACGATGGAACGGCGCTACATGCGGGAGCTGGTGGACTGGAAGGACAGGAAGACGCGCAAGCCGCTTGTTGTGCGGGGAGCGCGGCAGGTTGGCAAGACGTACCTGATTCGTGAATTTGCCCGGGCGCACTTTGAGAATCTGGTCGAACTGAATTTCGACAAGACACCCGAGAAGGCGGGTCTTTTTCGGGAGCGTGACGTGTCGTCGATCCTGCGCCTGCTGGAAGTCGATTCACGCCGCGCGGTCGTGCCGGGCCGCACGCTGGTATTTCTGGACGCGATTCAGGCGGCGCCGGCCGTTTTCCCGGTATTGCGTTATTTCTGCGAGGACCGCCCGGACATTCACGTTATTGCCGCCGGCTCGCTGCTGGAGTTCCTGTTCGCGGAGCACGACTTCTCGATGCCGGTCGGTCGGATCGAGTATCTGCACATGGGCGGGATGACATTCGAGGAGTTCCTTCTCGCGCTGGGCGAAGAGAGGCTGGTTGCGTTTCTGAACGAATGGACGCTGGCGCGCGAGTTCCCGCGCGGTCTGCACGAGAAGCTCTCGGGCTATGTGCGCCGGTTCGTGGTTGTGGGCGGAATGCCGTCGGCGGTTGGCGCGCACGTGGAGGCGGATCGCGCGGACGCTGCGCATCGTGCGCAGCAGGAGATACTGCAGACCTTTGCGGACGATTTTGCCAAGTACAGGAAACGCGTGAACGTGGCGCGGTTGAGGAAGACGTTCGCGCGGCTTCCTGCCCTGGTCGGCCGGAAGCTGAAGTACGTGCACATTGACCGGCATGAGAAGGCGCGTGACCTGGCCGTTTGCGTCGAGCTGTTGGCCATGGCGCGCGTGATTCATCGTGTGCGGCACAGCGCGGCGAGCGGGCTGCCGCTCGGCGCGGAAGCGAACGGGGCCGACTTCAAGCCGCTGTTTCTCGATGTCGGCCTGGTTTCATCGGCGCTCGGGCTGACGCTTGCGCAGGTGCAGCTTGCCGACGATCTCGTTCTGGTGAACGGCGGGGCGCTGTGCGAGCAATACGTGGGCCAACATCTGTTGTATCAATCGCCGCCCTACATGCCGCCCGATCTGTTCTACTGGAACCGGGAGAAGCGGGGCGCGGCGGCAGAGGTGGACTACCTGATTGCCGGCGGAAACCGTGTGGTGCCGGTCGAAGTGAAGGCCGGCAAGACCGGCTCGCTGCGCTCGCTGCACGTGTTCGTTCAGGACAAGGGCGCCGAGCTTGCCGTCCGATTCAACACCGACCTTCCTTCCGTACACCGGGTCCAGGCGTCCACGGCGGTCGGCGCGGCGCGGCCCTTCGAACTGGTCTCACTGCCGCTCTATCTCGTCGAGCAGCTCCCGCGTCTGCTGGCCGGCCGCTGAGTGCGGCCCGCGAGCGAAGCCGGCCGCGGCCCGGGGGCCGGCGTTCCGCCTTGCCGTCGTTGTGGCCGACACCCACGCCATCGGCCGTTTTCCAGAGTGCGATCACCTGTTCATAATCTGCGATTGTCATGTTGCGTATCGCGTAGGACATGCGTGTTCCTCCCTGCTTCGTCCGTTTCGTTATGGCGAACTTGCTCGCGAACTTACTCGGGAACCCGACTTCGCCCAAGGCTACGTCGGGTTCTCGAGCAAGTTTGCGGGCTGTCAGGTTAGCGCGCCGATACTGGCCTCCAGGATATCGAGCCCCTCGTCCAGCTCCGCGGCGGTTATGTTGAGCGCGGGGAAGAGCCGGATCACCGTCTCGTGGGTCAGGTTCACGATCAACCCGCGCCGCAGCGCCTGGTCGCGGACCTCGCCGGCCATCGCGCCGGCGGCGAGTTCCAACCCGAGCAGCAGGCCGCGTCCTCTCACGTTGCGGATGATGGCGGGGTAGCCGGCTTGCCAGTGTGCGAACCGCCGCATGGCGCACGCGCCCAGTGTGCGCACGTTCTGTTCCACGCCGCTCTCGATCAGGTGGCGGATCACCGCGTACGCGACGGCACAGCCGAGCGGATTGCCGTGGTAGGTGCCGCCGTGGTCGCCCTGCTCGAGCGCGCGGCCGACCGCCTCCGACATCGCCAGCGCGCCGAACGGGAACCCGCCGCCGATCCCCTTGGCCATACAGAGGAAATCGACCTTCACATTCCGGCCGCTGACGGCAAACGCGGGGCCCGTCCGGAAGAACCCGGTCTGCACCTCGTCCACGATCAGGAAGGCGCCGTGTCGCACGCACAGCTCGGAGACGCGTTCCAGGTAGTCGTCGGCCGGCACGTTCACGCCGCCCTCGCCCTGGATCGGCTCGAGCAGGACGGCGGCCACGTCGTTCCGGATCACCTTCGCGACGGCGGCGACGTTGTCGTACGGCACGTACAGGTGGTTCGGCATCAGCGGCCGGAACCGGTCCCGGTGTTTCGCCTGGCCGGTGGCGGTCGTGGTGCTGATCGTACGGCCGTGAAAGCTGTTCGCCGCCGATATGACGTTCGGCTTGCCGGCGACCTTACGCGCCAGTTTCAGCGCGGCATCGTTCGATTCCGCGCCGCTGTTGGTGAAATGAATGCGGGTCAGCCGCTCGGGCAGGACCCGCTTCATCAGCTCGATCAGCCGCGCGCGGCACGGGGAGTAGGTGGCGCCCGAGTTGGGCCCCTGAATGAGCGCGCGGCTCTGCGCCGTGAGCGCGCGCGTGATGAGCGGGTGCGCGTGTCCGATGCTCGTGACGCCCCAGCCCGCGGTGAAGTCCAGATACCGGGTCCCGGCCTCGTCCCACACGTGGACGCCGCGCCCCCGCACGAACGAGAGCGGCGTCTTGCGCGCGAATGGGGCCAGGTGCCGGTCCTCCACCCGGATGGTGTCGGTCCGTGGAATATCCGTCGTCGTACTCATCGCCGGTTCCTCCTGTCCGTGGTGCCGGCCGGAACGGGCGACGGGGAAAGAAGAACCCGCTGCCCCTTCCGGAGCAGCGGGTTCTGGGTTTCTGAAACGGTGCGGTGAGGAACGCGCTCAGAAGAGGCACCCGCTGCCCGGTCCGCGGCGTGCAGCCGCGGCGGCCGCCCTGGCGGCGGCGCCTCTGGCGCTCAGACCGGACTTGCAGGTACTCTTCAACGCATCTCCTCCCGATTCACTCAGGGGGCAGGATACGGCAGGGTTGGGCGGGAGCGCAAGGAAAAATGGGCAATGGTCGATGGTCGATGGGCAAGGCATGATCGCGTTCGGAGTGCATGTCCTGCCGCCTGGAGGGCGAAGCGGCGCTGAGCCGCGCGAGCCCACATTCACCTCGGGACCGATGGAGGGCGAAGCTGTGCTGAGCCGCCCGAGCGCACATTTCGCCCTCCAGTGGAGGCGAGTTGTTGGGCGGCTCAGCACAGCTTCGCCCTCCAGGAGAGGGAGGTCGTTGGGGGACGTTGGTTGTTGGGCGGCTCGGCGCCGGGCAGCGCAGTCCCGCCGTAGTGTGAGAGGGCTGTGACGCCGACGCACCGATACCTGCCTGTTGGAGCACAAGACTCGCAGCGGCAACCCCGAGATCGTCGGCACATTGATCATGCAGCGCAAGCGCTCCAGCGCTAATGGACCGAACGGATAGGGAACCCTGTGAGTGCGAATCTGACGGGCGCACTCCAAGAAACGGCGTTGGTGAGAGAGTAGCCGCCCACTTCGCTGAGCAACGCGATCTGCCATAGATAGGCGCCGCCTTGACGAAACTCGCGATGCTTGATCGTGCAGCTAACGTCGTCAACCGTTCTGACGATAGCGTGTTTCGAGCCGCCGTCTGCGGTCTCAGCGGGCCTCACCACCACACAGTATTTGGGCTTGGCGATCCCCTCGATCTTCGACCAGCGGAAAGCCACGCTGCCCTCCGTCACGTAACGGATCTCCGCGCCGTTGGCGGGACTGATGGTTTGTACCTGCGGAGGCAACGCGATATCATGGCGTGTTGGGCGTTCCGGGTCGACCTTCACTTCGACCTGTTGCAGGGCGATCGATTCCCCGTCGTGCGCTTCGGCGGGAAAGACTCCGAGATGATAGACTCCGGGTCGTACATTCCCGATCTGATAGCGTCCGTCCGCGATCCGCACTCTGTAGCCCCGATACACCGGTTCGTCACTGCACGGCAGAAGTCGGAGCGTGCACTTTCGGTTCCGCGGCACGCCGAAGGCCCCCTCAATTCGCCCCGAAAACCGTAACTGGTCTTGTCCGACGTGGAAGACCATACCAAGGTTCTGGAGGATCGCACCTCGAAGCCTGCCCGCTGCGACACCGTCCACGGCCTGTTCGAACCGGGTTACGGCTCTTTGGTATTCCCTGCTCCGCGCACTCAGCAGTCCGAGCACAAACGCGGCATAGCGCTGTCCCAGTTCGTCGCGTTCATCTTCGGCAACCCGCTCGAGTGCCATACGAAGCGAATGGCCTGCACGTGTCCCTTCTTCCCCTCTGCCGCGCGTCGCCAGGAAGCCGCTGACCACGACGAGCAAGTTCGTGCGCGCGGGCCCTGTCAGCCCAGTCTCGCTTCTATCCGTCTCCGCATCCTTGACGAATTCATCGAGAACACGCGCCACAGCATCCTGATTCCAGCGCTCACCTCCCTCCGTTTCCCGGACCCACCCGAAGTGCTCGGCATACTCCTGAGCCGACAGCGGCGGCCAATCCCGAGCGAGTGCCGGTTTCTCGGCATGGCCACCTGCCGAAACAAGCGTGACAGAGACGATCCACACGAACGCAATTGCCAGTCGGTACATATCTCGCCCCCTTCCGAAACGCGCATCAGTCAGAATGCCCATTGCCGCTCGCCAAGAATCGTCCACAGGGTAACCGGTTCCCTATCCAACAGTTCCCCACGACCTCCGTCCTCATTCTTCATGTATCGTCGCGCTTCGTAGTCGGCCTTTGCCTGCCAAATGTAAATCATCGACTGGTGCACTTCGTCCGTCGCGTCGATTCCCGCGGAGTCCGCCCCTTGGGGTCCATCCCAGTCGACATAGCCATACCGGTATGTCGCACCGCCCCCCTCTGCGGACGTATACGTATAGCTGGCCTTGAAGATCATATCCGTAGGCACACGCAGCTGCTGGAATGTGAACTTCGTGTCGACACCAAGCTGAAAGCCGTGTGCCGCCGAGAAGGTGTAATTCGCCATGTGTATCGACCCGGGGGTCATATTCATCGTGGAGATGAACATGGGGGCGGCGCCGGCAGGTTCTGCCGCGCCCAACACAGCCAACTCATAGATGTATTCGTCCGCCAACGCGATCCTCTTGTCGTCACTGCATCCCTCGACCGTGGCACGAACGAGGGCAGTCCCGTTCGGCGCGCTACGGTTTCGGCGTCTTGTGTGATTCTTCGCGTAAAGAAGTTGGCAAACTAACACGTGAGGGGGGGGGAGGCAAGGGTTTTCTCGCGCCGTGCAGCAATTCTCCAGGGGTTGCGATCAATCCTCGGCCTTGCTTCGAGAGTCCGATAGTGTTAGCGTGTTTCGCGGGGTGCAATGTTATGATAGAACGACGTATTGATATACCGTTTGTGGCAGGCCTGGCTCTGCGCGAAAAGCAGATACAGCAGAACTACAGACCCCTGATAGCCGTTCACAAGTGGTTTGCCCGCCGGCCAGGAACGCTGTTTCGAGCACTTGTTCTCTCGGAGTTTGTGGATGCCCCCTTGCGGCAATCCTTTTACGAAGCACATGACCTCGCCGGGTTGCGTGTTGCCGATCCTTTCATGGGGGGAGGCACTCCGCTTCTGGAGGCAAACCGCCTGGGTTGTGACGTGCTGGGTTGCGACATCAATCCCATGGCCTATTGGATAGTGCGCCAGGAAATTGAAGAACTGGATCTGAATGCGTACCGGGCGGCTGCGGAGGCGCTGAGGGAAGGGCTGGAGGAAGAAGTCGGGGCGTTGTACCGAACCGCATGTGTGGAGTGTGGAAATATCGATGCGCGTGTGAAGTACTTTCTCTGGGTCAAGGTCATTCGGTGCGAGAACTGCGGCGCCGAGCTGCGACTCTTTCCCGGATATCTGTTGGCGCAAGACCGTCGCCATCCCCGCAACGTCTTTGTGTGTCCCGAGTGCGGCGATCTCAACGAGTGCAAGAACCGCGCGAAGCCAGGACGGTGCCGGAGGTGCGACGCTGCGTTGCGGCAGGAGGGCCCGGCAAGGCGGGGCAGGTGTGTATGTCCGTCCTGCTCGTTGCCAAATTCCTTCCCCGATCCCAAGAAGGGCGCGCCGACGCATGCCCTGTTTGCCATCGAGTACTACTGTCCGGCGTGCTTGAGTTCGCATCAAGGCCGCTTCTTCAAGAAGCCAGACGCGGCGGACGTGGGCAAGATCGAGGAAGGCTCGGCGAGGTGGGCGCGAATGCGCTCGCGCTTCATTCCCGCGGATCCGATTCCGGCAGGCGATGAAACGGACAGGCTTCGCCGTTGGGGTTACAGGCACTACCGCGAGATGTTCAACAATCGACAACTGCTCGGACTGGAATTGAGTTGTCGGCGCATTGTGGCCATTGGGGACGAACGGGTGCGTAACGCGCTCGCTACGAACCTATCTGATCTGCTGCGATATCAGAACATGCTTTGTCGCTATGACGCGATGGCGCTCAAGTCCTTGGACATCTTCTCCGTTCATGGGTTCCCGGTAGGGCTTATCGAGTGTGAATCCAATCTGCTTGGCATTCCGAACGGTCGCGCCGGCGGCAACGTAGGCAGCGGCGGCTGGTCCAACATCGTGGCAAAATACGTGAAGGCGAAGGAGTACTGTGAACGGCCTTTCGAGATTCGACACGAAGGACGTCGCAAGGTGCGAATCGATCTGAGCGGCGAGTGGATTGGCGACGTGCCGAAAGGGAGAAGAACCGGGAGGCCGCGCAGGGTGACGCTCACGTGTGCAGATGCGGCAAGCAACGGGATTCCTGATGGTTCACGATTGGATGCCGTTTTCACGGATCCTCCCTACTTCGGCAATGTGCAGTACGCCGAGTTGATGGACTTCTGCTATGTGTGGTTGCGCAAGCTGCTCGGCAAGACGGCCACCAACGGGGCTTTTGAACGGGCATCGACTCGCAGTCCAGACGAACTGACGGGCAATGTGAACATGGGGCGCGACTTGGCGCATTTCACGGAGGGGCTCTCTGCCGTCTTCCGCCGGATGAGCGAAGCACTGAAACCTGGAGCCCCGTTGGCCTTCACCTATCACCACAACGACATCAAAGCATACTACCCGGTTGCCGTGGCTATCTTGGACGCGGGTCTCGTGTGCTCAGGCTCCGTCCCATGCCCCGCCGAGATGGGGGCGTCCATCCATATCAGCGGAACCGGCTCTTCAATTGTTGACACCGTCTTTGTGTGTCGATCAACGGGGACTGTGCCAGAGCGATGGATAACAACAGAGCCGAAACGCATTGCCGCACTCGTGCGGGAGGATATCGAGGACCTCCGCCGGGGCGGGGTGAACCCGATGCCGGGCGATATTCGTTGCGTAGCCCACGGCCACATCATTCGTCTTGCCGTCTGGTATCTCCGCCAGCAGTGGGACGTAAGGGCACCTGTTGACAACAAGATCGAAAGGATCGCGGACTGGCTGAACGCGCACTTGGGCGGGACCTCGGCGGTTATTGCCCATTTGCGTTCGGAGTGCGCACCTGCGCCGGTTCAGCAGTGGCTCGTACTGCGCGAAAGACGGGAGAAATATGGGGCGAAAGAGAGCCAGGTTTCCTTTTGAGGTCAGCTTCCGTGAACTGCGGGCACATGTGGACCTGTACGTTGACTCGGTCTTCTCATGTCTCGAATCGGAGTTTCTTGTGCTCCCCCGAGGCCCTGGGTTTGTGGATTATCCCACTTTCGAAGCGGGCTATGAGGCACTCAAGCGGGCGACGCGGGGATTCTCCGATGTGTCGACCGAAAGCGCGCTCCAGGCTATCCTGGCAAGACCCATGGCTTTCGTGGTTCTTCGAACGATGCTTGGCTTCACTCCGCCGGAATGGGCCTATGTCGCGACTCAACGGACGGGCGTTACAGTTGGTCAGGGCGCAGTCAGAGCGCTTGACCGAAAGGTGCGGGTCGACCCCGAAGCCAGGATTATGCAGAGGGGGCTGACCGGCAAGCGCATCCGCGCGCTTGTTCAAGCTGCAGTGGGACTGTTGGGTGAGGGGGCGCCCGCCGTCGAAGAATCCAAGATTCATCGACTCGACAAGGCAGACACGAGAGGCGGATGGGAAACCACCCGGCAAGTCTCTGAAATGGGAATGCCCTACGCGATGGTTCTCTATGAACGCTTCCTTGGCCGTCCTTTTGCCGCCCATCGGGACTCCGTCAGCGAGCTTGTCGGCGACAGCCTGGAAACCGCGATTGAGGAAGTACTCCACCGGTGCGGAGTCAGCTTTCGTAAGACGAAAAGAGCAGAACGCGTGGAGGGGTTCGACCAAGCGCCCGACTTCATCGTACCCAGCGAGTTCAACCCCCAAGTTGTGATCGAGGCCAAGCTGACCGAAGACGACGGAACCGCGCGAGACAAAGTGGCGCGCATTCAGAGACTGGACACGCTGAGGCGCGAAGGGCAGCGGGCCCGAAAGCCCAAGTACCAACTGGCCGCGTGTATCGCGGGCAGGGGTTTCGGCGTTCGTCGCGAGGACATGCGGCGTCTTCTGTTCGCGACCGATGGGAAGGTTTTCACGCTGAAGACGCTCGATAGACTCGTCGAAAGCACGCGGGTCAAGGAATTCCGAACCAGATGACTGCCTCAACGACCACGCTGAGACTGCAAGTGCAGCAAGAGGCACTTCTGGCGGTTTTCGATTTCCTCCAGGAGAATCCTGTATCTGTGCGCATTCTGTTACGCCAAGCTCAACGACAACAAGAGTGCGCTTGCGTGCGCCAATCGCCTGGTTGCCACAGACCCCACCGACAAACGGGCCAAGCATTTGAGAATGAGCTTGGAATAGGGCTGGCCCGGCGCCGAGTCGTTATGTTGCGGGAATCGCGCCCGCGCCGGAGCGCGGTCACGATTCCCGCAACCTTGGCTCTCTCATGATGCACAAGTTCGGGTTGGGACGCGCACGGGAAAGATTCCCGGGCGAAAATCCGATGCCGGCCCAATCGAGGGCGAAGCTGTGCTGAGCCGCCCGAGCGTACCGGTTGCGGCAAAGCGCAAGGTCATGCGGTTTAACACGTGCGTTTCGCGGGCGACCAGCGAACCCGGCCGGCGCTGTCGCGCCGGCCGGGCGGCTCGGCGCAGCCTCGCCCTCCAGGAGAGGCGGGTCGTTGGGGAGGCGGGTCGTTGGGCGGCTCGGCGCGGCGCGCGCGGGTGCTATTCCAGCCAGACACGCGCGCGGTACAAGCGGGTCGTGCCGGCGCCGGGCTCGGCCGGCTGATGAGTGATGGTCTGCCCTGCGCCGAGGATATCCGTGCAGCCGGGCACGGGGCTCCACTGTGCTTCGGCGGCGCCGGCCACCGCCGTTTCGAGCGCGTAGTGGCGTGTCAGCCCCTCATAGCCCGGTCCGTCGGCGGCGATTGTGACGAACGCGACCTGGACCGTGCCGCCCGCGAGTCTGACATCCACGATGAAACCGCCTTTGCCCTGCGCGGCTTCGGCGGGCTTCGCCAGCGGGTCGGTCCCGGCGATGTACTCGTCGAGGTTCGAGATCCCGTCGCCGTCGGGATCGTCGTCGGGCTCGACGGCGGCGTCGCCGAAATGCGCGGTTTCCCAGGCGTCGTTCAGGTTGTTGCGGTCGGCGTCCTCGCCGATCGGCAGGCAGGATGCGCCCATCGTCTTGATCATGACCGCGTTGGCGTAGGTATAGAGCTTCCGTGCGCTGTCGCGCTTGAGCCGCAGTGCGACAATACCGTCGGCGCCGGGCTCGATGTGGGTGAACCGTGTGAGGAGGCCGGGCGCCGCGTTGTAGCCGGCATTGTAGACGGCGGTATCGTCGGCGACGTTGACGTCGGCCGTCCCGGCGCCCGGACTGCTCGCGTTGCGGAAGGCGCGCGCGCCGGTCAGCGTCCCGAAATGCGTGCGCGCCGAATCGCCGACATAGCTGCTGCCGTTGCGGTCCGCGTACAGCGCCACCTCGTAGCGCGTGGCCGGGTCGAGCCCCGCGAAGGTCAGCACCAGGTCCTGCTCGCCGTAGGAGACGGTGCCTTGCCCGCTGACTCTGCCGTCGAACAGGTCGTGGGCGTCGGTGCCCGGCGCGGGGTGCGCGCCCTGGCTTTCTGCGACGCCCTGGCCGCCGTCGACCGTGAGGGTCACCCCGGGCCGCCGGCCGGTTTCATAGTCCACGAGTTCGCCGTGGCGGACACCGGCCGGGAACGCGTTGGTCGTCGTGTAGGTCGTGATATTCTCGCCGGGCTGCCCGGCGAACCAGGCGAGATCGTTGCAGGCGAGCCAGTCGCCGGACCCGGCGGGCGTCGTGGCGCCGGTCGCGGCGCAATAGTCGGAGCCGCCGTACAGGTCGGTGGCCTTCACCTTGTAGTCGTACGTGGTGTTCGCCGTGAGGCCGGCGTCGCAGTAGTTCGTCACGTTCACATTCACCGTGGCGATGACAGCCCAGGTCTCCCCATCGGTACTGCGCCGGATCCTGAAGCCGGTTTCCGTCGTGCTGTTGTCGCGCCAGGCCAACAGGATCTCGGTCGACGAAACGGCGGCGGCCGCCAGGTTGGAGGGCGGCTCGGCCGCTTCGAGGTCGGGGGTGGTCACGGCAACGACCGGCGTGTAGTCGGACCCGCCGCCCGGCCCGGTCGCCTTCACTTTGTAGAAGCAGGTGGTGCCGGGGCTGAGCCCGGCATCGGTGTATTGCGTGGCGTTCGCGGCGGTAACGGCGATCTCGATGAACGTCACGTTGTCGGTGCTGCGCCGCAGGCGGAACCCGTCCTCGTTGTCGCTGTTGTCCTGCCAGGTCAGCCGCACCTGCGAACTCGAGAGCGCGATTGCCATGAGCCGACTCGGTGCGGCAGGTTTGTCGTTGAGCGTGGTGGCCGTGACGGGGCCGGCCCAGGTCGACCCGGCCCCGTTCTTGAGCACGCGCAGCCGGTAGTGATAGGCGGTGTTCGGGACCAGGCCCGTGTCGGTCCACGCGGACGAATTCGCCGCCAGGCTGACCGGGACGGCGTTGGAGAAGTCGGCCGGATCGAGGCTGCGCTGGAGATCGAAACCCGCTTCGCCGGCTGTCGCGTCCGTCCAGCTCAGCCGGATTTCGTTGGTCGACAGCGCCGCGGCGGCCAGATTCGCGGGCGGCGCCGGCTGCAGGCTCACCGTCAGTTCGTCGTAGCCGGCCTGCACACCGTCCGAGGCAACGAGGCGCAGGGCGTAGAGCCCCTCGACGTTGAACGAGGCCGTGGTCTCGAGCGCGTGCGGAGCCGTGAACGTGACGGGCCCGGGCCCGTTTGCACAGAGCCAGGTGCTCGTGACGGACGCCGGATCCGGCCAACCCGGCTCGGCCACGGCGCCGTGCAGGGCGACGTGGTTGGTCGGCCAGGCGACGGTCTGGTCGAGCCCGGCCCGGATCTCGAGCGCGCGCACCGTGACCTCGGCCGAGCCCGCGTGCCGCCCGTCGCTGGCCGTGAGCCGAAACACGTATTCGCCCGGCGCATGCAGGCCGACAGGCGTGTTCAGGGCGAACGGGTCGGCGATCGTGCAGGCGCCCGGCCCCGCGGTCTTCTGCCACACCCAGGTGAGCATGCTGGGCGGGTCGGGCCAGTCGTCGGGGTCTGTCGCGGTGCCGCGCAGGGTCACGGTGCCCGCGCTGTTGTCGTCGAGCAGGACGGCCGTCTGGTTCGTGCCCGCGCCGGCAACGGGCGGCAGGTTGCCGCCCGCGACGACGCCCATGCACAGCGGCAGTGCGAACTGGCTTTCCGGATCGGTGTCGTAGACGGCGTTGAGCGGATCGACCGTGTAGGCGTCGACCCGGCCGAGGGCGGGCCGAAAGACGTAGAGCCGCAGGTAGCTCGGGTTGCGATGGGCCAGTTCATAGACGGCGCGCCCGTTCGCATTCACGGCGATCGCGCGGCGGTCCTGCTGAATGTGGCCGCAGAGCACGAGCCGTACGTTGTCGTGCTGCTGGAGCATGGCCCAGATCGCGACGCCGCCCCATGCCCGCTGCCGCTCGTGGTTCAGGTAGCCGTGCGTGCAGACGAGCGCGTGGCGCTGGCGGTGCACGTGCAGCACCGTGCTCGCCCAGTCCAGCACGGCCGTGTCCGGCTCGTGCTCGAGGTTCAGGATCAGCCAGTCCTGGCCTCCGGCGCTCAGCAACTGGTAGCTGTTCCGGTTCGAGCCGGCGGGATAACTGCCGCCGTAGCCCGGCATGCCGGCGAACCGCGCGGCCGGGAACGTGTTGGTATAGGCGGCCGGGCTGCCCCAGTCGAGGTAGCCGAGATCGTGGTTGCCGGGCAGCACGCTGTAGGGGAGCAGCCCGTCGAGCGCCGTCATGGCGGTGTGGGCGACGTTGTATTCGGCCGGGTCGCTGAAGAAGGTGAGGTCGCCGAGGTGCGCGACGTGGCGGATGTTCAGCGCCACGCGGTTCGTGGCGAGCCAGCCGGTCATCGCCTCGAATTCGCCGTCGTTCTCGTGCGTCTTGTACTGGGTGTCCGGAATGACCGCGATCGTGAATTCGCCGGGCTCGACCGTGATGGCGGGCGCGCGGCCGGCGCAGACCGCGAGCGCGAGCGCGGCGAGGAACAGGCGCGCGCGCCGGCTGGCGGGGAAGTGGCCGAGGTCCCCTCGACAAGTCCGGGACAAGGCGGCCGTCTGCGGTCCTGCAGGGGGCCGCCACGCCCGGCCCCACCTGCGCGACATCCCGGCCGTCCTTGCGGACTCTTCAATACAAGTTGCACGCACGCCTGGTGGGTGGTGGGGCCGACCTGTGATCGGCCCGGACCGCTCGTAGAGCGGTCCCACAACGGCTTCGCGTGCCACTGCCCGCCCAAGAGGGCGGGCAGTGGCTGCCGGGCCTGCGGCCCGGGGAAGCGGCGAGACGCCGCTTCTACTTTCCGGCCAGCCGGCCCGTGGCCCGTGAGTTAGAAAAGGGCACCCAAGCTTCAGGCTAGACCTCCCCCGCCGGTCGTTTCGTTCGTTCGATATCTGCCGCGAATTGGTTGATCACGCTCCGCAATTCGTTCGCTTTTGCCGGGTACTGCGCGAGCAGGTTCGTGGCTTCGCCGATGTCGGTTTCCAGGTCGTAGAGCGCTTCGGGCAGGATCTCCTGGGTCTTGCCGCCCGCGGCCTTGTGTTCGGCCATCTGCTCCGGGGTGAGCACATCGGTATATTCCATGAGCCACGGCATACGGAATTTCCAGCGGCCTTTGCGGACGGCGGCGACCTGGTTGTTATCGATGTAGAAATAGGCCTCGTACGGGCTTGCGGCGCCCGGCTCGCCGGCGAGCAGGGGCCGGATGTCCTTGCCGTCGATGACGCGGTCGGCGGGCAGCGCGGCGCCGGCCAGTGCGGCGACGGTCGGATAGAAATCCATCATCGTGGCGATCTCGCCGGTGGTCCGGCCGCCCGGCACGTGGCCGGGCCAGCGCACGATGCAGGGCACGCGGTGGCCGCCTTCCCAGATGGTGCTCTTGCCCCACCGCAGCGGGTAGGCCTTGCCGCCGTTGTCGCCCTCGCGCAGCCAGGGCCCGTTGTCGGAGGTGAAGACGACGAGCGTGTCGTTGTCCAGCCCGAGCTGCTGCAGCCGCTGCAGGATGCGGCCGACATTCCAATCGAGTTCCCTGACCACGTCGCCGTACAGGCCGCGCGCGGAGCTGTCGCGGAACTTGTTCGAGACCGTAAGCGGCACGTGCGGCATGTTGTGGGCGAGGTAGAGGAAGAAGGGGCGCGCGCGGTTGCGGTCGATGAAGTCGAGCGCCTGCTCCGCGTACATCTGGGAGAGCAGGTTCTGGGGCAGGTCCGCCTGGTCCATGACGATCTCGTGCTGGCACATGAGCTGGACGAGCGAGGAGTCGTTGCTGTAGGGCAAGCCGTAGAAGAAGTCGAACCCCTGGTTGGTGGGTAGGAACTGGGGTTGGTGGCCGAGGTGCCACTTGCCGATGCAGCCGGTGGCGTAGCCCCGGCGTTTGAGCAGTTCGGCGATGGTCAGCTCGGCGGGGTGCAGCCCCTTGCCGGCTTTCTCGGTGAGGACGTGCAGATTCAGGCCAACCCGATAGGAGTAGCAGCCGCTCATCAGGGCCGCGCGTGTGGGCGTGCAGACCGCGGCGCTGGCGTAGAAATCGGTGAAGCGCAGGCCCTGCTCGGCCATGGCGTCCAGGTGCGGCGTCTCGATCTTCTCATAGCCGGGCGCGGGGTTCGGCGTCCAGTAGCAGCCGAGATCGTCGTAGCCGAGGTCGTCGGTGAGGATGAGGATGACGTTCGGCGGGCGCGAGCCGGCATCGGCGCGGGCGCGCAGCGCCGGCAGCGCCATGCCCATCGTCCCGCCGGCGAGCAGGTGCAGGAACTCGCGGCGGCTCACGGCGGGGCGCTGTCCGCTGTCCGTCGGTTTCTGCGGGCCGCTCATGTGTTCGTTCCTTACTCGAGCCAGACCTTGGCCCGGTACTGCCGGGTCGTTGCGCCGCTGGTATCGGTGTAGCGGACGACTTGGCCGGTGCCGACGATGTTTTCGTAGCCGGTCACCGCGAGCCAGAGCCCGGCGTCGGGATCGACCAGTTGTTCGAGCCGGTAGTGCCGCGTCTTGCCGGTATAGGCGGCGCCCGTCGCCTCGATCGTGGTGAAGGAAACGACGAGCTGGCCGCCGACGCTGGCGAGCGCCACGCCGAAGTACTGGGCGTCGTCGTCCGCGGCGGTGCCGGCGATGTATTCGGCCAGGTTCGAGAAGCCGTCGCCGTCGGAATCGCCGTCGGCCGGCTGCGCGGTGCCGTCGAGCTGCGCGACCTCCCACGCGTCGGGCATGCCGTCCTGGTCCGCATCGTCGGCGGCGGGCAGCCCGTTGCGCACGGTGGTGAGGCCGAGATCGAAGACGAAGTCGCTGCTGCTCGCCAGGTAGTTGAAGACCTGCACGGCGATCACATTCGTCCCGTCGCGCAGGGCGGGGATGTCGCCGCCGCCGAGCGAGGCGGAGAACAGGATCGGCTCGATGGAGCCGGGCGGCGCGATGGTGTCGTGCGCGACGAAGCTGCCGGCCTCGCCCGTCACGTTCACGCGCGCGACTTCCTCGCCGTTGATCCAGGCGATGAACCCGTCGTCATAGGTGGCGGACAGGTTGAGCGCGTTGACGCGCGCGGCGTCCGCCACGACGAACGCGCGGCGCAGGAACAGGCAGGTGTAGCCGTAGCGCGCGTCGTCGAGCGTCGTGCCGAACGGCCCTTCGGACGTGTCGGAACTGTAGCCGAACGGCGCGGGGCCGGCGGCCCAGCCGCTGTCGTCGAAGCCGGGTGCGCGCCAGGCGGTGGCCGGGTCGGCCGCTTCGGCGGTGCCCTTGCGGTATTTCCACACGGCGCCGCGTTCGACGCCGACGACGGGCTCGTCGGCGGAGGTCGGGCCGGGCACGGCGCGCAGGCGCACGGCGTTGACGTACCGGCCGCCGGTCGCGCTGCTGACCGTGACGCGGATATCGCCGTCGCTGCCGGGGTTCACCCCGCTCCACTGCACGACGAGCCCGCTCTGTGTGTTATAGCCGGAGGCGCATTCGGTGGTGTCGCCGGCCATGCCGGTGGTGCCGATCGTCGTGCCGGCGCTGCTCGTGTTGGTGAAGCCGGCGACGTCGTCGAGCGTGTAGATCGCGGTGCGCGCCGTGTAGCTGGACTCGGCGCGGTTGCCGTACAGCGTCAGCTCGTAGCGGTTCGTGACGGGCAGCCCGTCGAACACGAGCGTGACGTCCCCGCCCGAGATCAGGCCCTGGCAGCCGACGATCCCGCCGAACACGTCGGCCGCGTCGGTACCCGCCTGCGGGTCGGCGCCCTGCGTGTCGAAACTGGCGGAGTAGGAGCCCGCGGCGTTCACCGCGAGCGTCACGCCGAGCCCGGCGCCGGAGGCGTGGTTAACCAGCTCGCCGCTGGTGGCCAGCCCGTTCACGGCCCAGCCCGCATACCGGGTGATGTTGGCCGTCGGCTGCCCGCTCGTCCAGTTCAGGTCGTTGTAGGCCGCCCAGAGCGTGCCGGTCGGCGCCGTGCTTTGCGCGGGCGTGGTGGCCTGGGCGGTGTTCGAGTAGTCGGACCCGCCGGTCTCGTCGGTGGCCTTCACGAGGTAGTAGTAGGTCGTCTCGGGCGTGAGCCCGGCGTGGGTGTAGACGCTCACGTCCGGGTTCACCGTGATGGAGGGCGTTGCGTAGAAATCGACCCCGTCGAGGCTGTACCGGATCTTGAACCCGGTCTCGTTGTCGCTGTTGTCGTTCCAGGCCAGCCGGATCTCGGTGGCGGAGAGCGCCGTGGCCGTGAGCCCGCTTGGCGGCGTGGCCGGGCCGCCCTGCTCGGCGAGCGTGCGCGCGGAGGCCGGGCCGACATAGTCGGAGCCGCCGTCGAGCCCGCGCGCCTTGATCTTGTAGGAATAGGTCGTGTCGGCGGTCAGCCCGGAATCGGTATAGGTGGTGACGTTCGCGGCCGGCTCCGTGAGCGTCGTGTAGGTAACGCCGTCGAGGCTGCGCTGGATGCGGAACCCGGTCTCGTTGTCGCTGTTGTCGGTCCAGGTCAGCCGGATCTGGCTGGACGAGAGCGCCGCGGCGGCCAGGTTGCTCGGGGGCAGGGTCGGCGGCACGGCGCCGACGGTCTTCACGTTGATCTCGGCCACGCGCAGCACGCCGTTGTCGGCGTCGTAGCCGGCGAGCGCGCGCAGGCGCACGTAGCGGCCGGCGACGGGCGTGACGTTCACCTCGTGCTCGTCCTGGTAGTAGGTGTTGCCGTACGCGTCGGCGGCGTAGGTCCACAGCCCGGTTGCGACCGGCGCGCCCCAACTGGTGCCGTCGTTGGAGACGTAGAACTCGTACTGTTTCATCGCGCCCCACGGGCCCGGGTCGAGCGCGGGCATGTGCAGGAAGCCGCCGATATTGTGCACACCGCCGAGATCGATCTGGATCTCGTGCGGGTAGGCCGGGTCGGGTCCGTCCCAGAGCGTGACCCACCAGGTGAACGGGACGCCGTCGAACGTCTTCTCGCCCGGCGCGGCGCCGATGTCGGTGTCTGACTTCCAGCTATCAACGTACTTCAGCGTCCAGCCGCTGCGCGACATGGGCGTGCCGTTGGCCGACGAGCGCACGTCGTACGCCACGCCGGGCGAGGTGGCCTGCGAGGCGTCGGTGTAGACGGCCTTCGCCGTCAGCGTGTAGGTGCCCGCCGCCACGCCGGTCCAGTCATAGCTGTACGGCGCGCTGGTGTCCTGGCCGAGGAGCTGGCCGTCCTTGTAGAACTCGACGCGCGCGACGCCGATCGCGCCCTTCGCCGAGGCCATCGCCTTGATCGTGACGCTGGCCGGGGCGTAGATGTACTCCAGCGGCTGGCGCCGGCGCGGCTGGGTGACGGCGACCAGGGGCGGATTGTTCTGGCTGGTGGGATAACCGACGACGTTGAGCTCCGCGATCGACGCGGTCTGGTGCGAGGCCGTCAGTGGGGAGAGCGCCCTCAGCCGGATGTAGCGGCCCGTTTTGGCCGTGAAGGACACGGCTTTTTCCGTGAGCCCGCTGGCGAAGGCGCCCGTGGCAACGGCCGCGCCCCAGGTCGTGCCGTCGGTGCTGACGTAGAACTCGTAGTCCTTGATCTGGCCCCAAGCCCCTTCCTGGCGCGGCAGATAGCGGAACCCGGAGACCGCGTAGGTGGCGCCGAGATCGATCTGAATCTCCTGCGGATAGCCGGTGCCGGCGGATTCCCACAGGGTGCCCGGCCACCCGTCGAAGACGTACTGGCCGTACTTGTTGAACGAGGTGGCATAGCTCGAGACGGACTTGAGCGACCAGCCCGCCTGCGCGAGCAGCTCGGGGGTGCCGGTGTCGGATGCGGTCGTGGCGCTGGCGACGGCGGAGTAGTCGGAGCCGCCGGCCGCGCCGGTCGCCTTGATCTTGTAGGTGTAGGTGGTGCCGGGCGCGAGCCCGGAATCGGTGTACGCGGTTGTGTTCGCGGCGGGTTCCGCGATGGGGGCGAACGTCACGCCGTCGGAACTGCGCTGGATGCGGAACCCGGTCTCGTCGCTGCTGTTGTCGTGCCAGGTCAGCCGGATCTCGGTGGAGGAGAGGGCGGCGGCCTGCAGGTTGCTGGGTGCGGCGGGCGGCTGAGCGTCGTCCATGGTGGTGGCGCCGGCGGTGTTGGAGTAGCCGGAGTTGCCGGCCGCGTTGTAGGCGCGCACGCGGTAGGAATAGGCGGTGTTCGGCGCGAGCCCCGTGTTGGTGTAGGCGGTCGCGTTCGCGCCGACCGTCGCGATCTGCGCCCAGCTCGAGCCGTCCGGGCTGCGCTCGATCTTGAACCCGCTCTCGTCGCTGCTGTTGTCGTGCCAGGCGAGCCGGATCTCGGTGGAGCCGAGCGCTTCGGCCGCCAGGCTGCTCGGGGCGGCCGGCGGCGTGGGCGGCGGAGCGCCCGCGGTGTGGGTGAGCTGCGCGTCGAGGAACACGTCGCTGCTGGTCGGGTCGGCCTGGTGCACTTCGATCGCGAGCACGTTGACGCCCTGGACCAGCTTCCCGATGTGCGAGACGAGGGCGAACGGCTCGAAGCTGGACGGAGAATGGCTCGAGGCCTGGGTCCCGTACGAGACGGTCCCGGCCGGCATGGCGCCGCGCGCCACCTCCTGCCCGTTCAGGTAGGCGACGAACCCGTCGTCATACATGGCGTGCAGGTTCAGGTCGGTCACCGCCGCCGGGTTCGCGATCATGAATGCGGTTCGGAAATAGGTGGTGATCTGCTTTGCACCCGGATTGTCGCCGTAGGAGACCTCGGTGTCCACGCTTTCGGCCGGGTAGCCGAGCGGCGCATTTCCGCTCTCCCAGGCGCCGTCGTCGTAGGCGGCGGCGCGCCAGCCGGTGCCGAGATCCTCGCCGCGGTCGTGATACTTCCAGCCGGCCGTCTTACCGACGAGCACGCCGGAATTCGCCGCGCCGGGTGTGCCGCCCGCGTTCGCGCTCGACGCCCAGTTGGCGGGGTCGTTCCCGTAGAGGGCCGGCGCGATCCGCTCGAGCGACGGCCCGGCCCCGTCGGCATTTTCGGGCCACGGCGCGTTGTCGTTGTATTGCACGCGGTCGACCAGCACGCGCGGAACGCCTTCCGGGTCCGGTGTATCGGGCCGCCACAGCTTCACGCTCTCGCCGCCGTTGTCCAGCCGGCCGGCGTACGGCCCGAAGATCTGGACGGAGGCCGGGATCCCGTACCGGCTGCGGAAGGTGGCGGCGTTGGTCGCGACGACCAGCGCATAGCCGCCGGCCGGCATCTCGGCGCCGGCCGGGAACGTGTACTCGACCGCGCCGTCGAACTGCCAGATGTTCGCGGGGTAGGCGGGGTCGTAAAGTTTCACGGTGCTGCCCGAGCTGTTGAGCAGTTCGATGAATTCATCGCCGCCCGTCGCCGGGTGGTACATCAGCTCCGTGATCACGACGGGCCCGACGGCCGGGTAGGCGTTCGCGGCGCCGAGCGTGTTGGGCGTGCTCTGTGCCGCGAAATCGGATTCGCCGTCGCTCTTGACGTGCCGGCCGAACGCGACGCCGTTGAACGCGCCGCCGAACTTGGCCTGGGCCAGGTACTGCAGGTTCGTCTTACTGTCCCATTTCGTGAGGTAGAGCTCGTCGCCGTGCGAGCTGAGCGCGAAGCAGGCGGGATCGTTCGTGTTCGTGTTGAAGTCGTGCTCGTCGAAGACCGCGTAGCCGCCCGCGGCCAGCAGGGTGCCGTCCGGTATCCGGAACTTGCGGTAGTTCACGATCGTGTCGCTGAGGTACCAGCCGCCGATGTTCACGCCGGCCGCGCCGTCGTTGTACAGCTCGATCGCGTCGACGGCCGGCAGGTCGGTGTGCGTAAGTGCCTCGTTAATCACCACGCGGTACGGCTCGCCGTCGTCGTAGCCGGGCGAGCCGCCGATCAGGTTGCTCGCCCGCCAGTTGGCCGGGTCGTCGGGCTCCGCGGTCTCGTTCACGATCACCAGCGAATGGCCGTCGCCGTCCGCCGGCTTCGGCCAGGGCGCCTTGTCGTTGTAGCGCACGCTCATGACGGTCAGCCCGTCCGAATCCTGCAGGGTGAGCCGCTCGCCCCCGTTGTCGAGCCGGCCGCCGTACTGCCCGAACGGCGCCGTCCCGTAGCGCTGCTGGAAGGCCGCGGCGTCGGCGGCCAGCACCAGCATCTCGCCCGCCGCCAGGTCGGTACCGGCCGGGAAGGTATAGCGCACGCCCTTGAGCGTCATGCCGGACAACCCGCGCGTGGAGGAGCCGGTGTTTTTGACCTCGATGAACTCGTACTCGCTGCCGCCGAGCGGGTTGTACATGATCTCGGTGATCCGGACCCGGCTGTGGTGCGCGGTGAAGTTGAATATGGCGTCGTGCGCCGCGCTCCAGGTCGCGTTGGTCTTGTAGATCCGCGCGCGCACGTGCGTGGTCTTCGAAAGCGTGATGGCGCCCGCATACGACTTCGCGCCCGCCGCGAGCGCGCCGCCCCGATTGCGCGGGTCCGTCCCGTCCAGCGTGTAGTAGAGCGCCCCGCTCGTGTTCGGGTTCGACAGCGTCAGCTTGAACCCGGCCGCAATCGCGCCGCCGTGCCGGTTGAAGGCGGGCGGCGTCAGCGTCGGGTACAGGCCGCGCGCGCGGAACTGGCTCAGCACCGACGCGTTGCGGCCCGGGAACCACTCGGCGAGCATCCGGTTCTTCTCCGCGAGCCAGTCGCTCTTCTCGACGGCGCGGGCGAGTCGGTCGGTGCTGTCGCTCGTGTAGCGAAACGCGGACGCGTCGCCCCAGCGCGCCGACTCGCACACCACGACCGGCTCGAATCGGTCGGCGAACTCGGTCCAGCGGCCGGTCGCCGTTGCGGTGTCCAGCGCGCCGCCGTTGAACAGGTGGCGGTGGACCCGGTCCGAAAACAGCGTCTTGTACTCGAGGTACGTGCGCAGCCGCTCGTGGACCAGGGCGGGCCCGGCCGACGTGCCGAGCGAAGACTTGTCGGTCGACATCGTGCTGAGGAACGTCATGCTGTGCTCGACGTCCCACGGGAAGACCTCGAACTTCGAGCCGGGCAGCACGCGGTTGCGCGCGAAGCGCCAGTTGTTGCCCGGCCAGTCGTTGTTCGCGCAGTGGATCTCCATGATCAGGTAGTCGACGAACCGCGCCATGTCCAGATACCCGTTCCACTGGTCCCACTTCGTGAGCGAGTCGCAGGTGCCGATCCCCATCATCGCATTCCAGGCGTCGAGCGTGCCCTCGCGCAGGATCGTGTTGACCGGCGCGTCGAGGATCTGGTGCCAGCGCGTGTTCGCGATCAGGTCGTAATCGTCGTCCTCACCGCCGTAATAGTCGGCGGCGAAATTTTCGTCCGGCAGCTCCGCCACGTTGTAGACGCCCCAGTACATCCCGTTGAGGTACAGGTGCACGAGAATGCCGTCCGGGCAGGCCTCCCAGCCCATGTCGCGCATGGTGTCGCGCCCGAAGTGGTCGCGGATGTACATGCCGCGCCGCGCGGCGAAGTGAATGGAATCGTTCGCACCGGCCCGTATGCGCAGCCCGTCGAACTTGTCCAGCCACGTGTTCCCGAACAAGGGGTAGTCCAGCTTGCCGTCGCCGTATTGCGAACGGAACTTCACGTTGAAGGAGTTTTTCGGGTTCTGCGGGTGGCGGCTGCCGGCGCCGGAGATCTGGGCGCCGCAGTCGATCTGGAATGCGGTCGAGCCGTCGGCGTTGATCATCTCCATGGAGGCGGCGCGTTCCCAGGTCGTGTAGAAGGTGTTGTGGTAGATCCCGTGGCTGTTGCCGAACAGGTCGGAATAGGGCATCACCAGCGAGAGGGTCGGGACCGCGCGCAGCGCCGGGACCAGCGCGGAGGCGTAGTCCGCCTTGCCGATCAGGGCGGGGTCCATCTCCGTGTTCATCTTGTCCGGGGCGAGCGTCGCGTCGTCCATCGCGACGACGGCCCAGTCCTCGCCGTTCATCAGGTTCTGCTGGTTCTTGACGTTTTCCGGGAAGACGTAGGTCAGGGTGTCCACGTTCGTCGGCTCGTAGCCGCCCTTCGCCGCGCAGGCGCGCAGCACCACGCACGGCGGATACTCGCCGTTGACGAACCGCTCGTTGCGCGGGCCGGAGGCGAACGACCAGATCTTCTGCGCCGCGCTGTAGATGTTCGCCGTCGCCGAGTTGCGCGGGTCGCTGCCGTCGAGCGTGTACTTGATCGTCGCGCCCGGCGTGGCCGTCGTGATCGTTACCCAGAACGCCGCGTCATAGAAGCCGCGCGGATGACTGAACTGCGTGTCCGCCACGCGCTTGAACGAGGAGAGCTCCAGATCGAACTTGCAGTCGCCGCTGCCCAGCGACGCGTTGAAGACCTGCACCGCGATCACGTTCTCGCCCGGCTCCAGATAGCCTTCCGGATCCGGCAGCTCGTACTCTTCGAAGGTGCCCGACTCGTGCGGGCCGCTCGCCACCGAGTCGTGCAGCGGCTCGCCGTCCGGCTCGGTCCTGTCGAGCACCTTCTCGCCGTTGATCCACACGATGAACCCGTCGTCATAGTCGACGAAGGCGCGCAGCCGCGTCTCCGCGTCGAGGGTCGAGGCCGTGAACGTCTTGCGCACGAAGAACGAGGAGTACTTGTTCAGCATGTCGCTGAGCGTCGTGTTGATGCCCGCTTCGCCGAACCCGATCGGGGCGCCGCCGCTCGACCAGGCGCTGTCGTCGAAATCGGGTTGGCGCCACTCGCTGCGCGGCTCGGACGCCTCACGCGTGCCCTTCAGATACTTCCAGGCCGTGCTCCGCGCAATCAGCGTCTCCGCCCTGAGCGCGGGACAGAAAACAAGAAACAGCAGCACGATCAGTGCGCAGAATGCCGACATGCGGGAAACCAGTGGGGATTCGACCTTCTTCATCGGGACCCTCCGAGTTTGGACTTATCACACCTCGTACCCCTTCCACGTCACGTTATACGGTGGACACACCCCCGAATATCCCCGGCAAACCCACGAAAAACAGGGCGGAATAGAACACGGGAAACGCGGGGCTGCGGGGTACCTGGCGCTTAGTGGTCGGGTTCGTAAATACGGTGACGTTTGACGAGGGTATTCTGGATGCACGGGGGCCGCGAAACGCGAAAGGCGATGCCAAGGCGCATCGTTGTCGCGTTTCGCGGTGGCC
>JAFGHX010000462.1 GCA_016929905.1 Kiritimatiellia bacterium | reverse complement strand
TCTCTCATCCGCTGCGGTGCATTCATCGGCTGGAATCTCTCTCTCATCCGCTGCGGTGCATTCATCGGCTGGAATCTCTCTCTCATCGGCTGGAGTGCATTCATCCGTTGGGGCCCTTGTGGCTGTAGATGACGACGCCCTGTACGACGCGGTTGATGGTGCCGGTGGCGCTTGGCGCGTCCGGCTTCAGGCCGACGGCGATGGATTTGAATGTGCCGAGGATCTGGCCGGCGACGACGTCGGTCATGACCCGGTAGGCGTCGTCGACCGGCTCTTCATCCGGGCAGAGTTCCACGATATCGGTGGCGATCTGGCGGATGTCGTCCGTGCCGCGGTCGCAGATGACCAGCGTGCCGCAGCCCTGTTTCTTGGTTTTGAGTTCGCGCAGCAGGTCCATTTCATAGCGGCGCACGGAGGGGTTGGAGGCGAGGGCGGCGATGACGACGCACTCGCTGTTCACGAAGACCTGCGGCCCGTGCCGCAGGCCGAGGAAGGAATCGAACCGGCACGCCACG
Source organism: Kiritimatiellia bacterium (assembly GCA_016929905.1). Classification (GTDB taxonomy): domain Bacteria; phylum Verrucomicrobiota; class Kiritimatiellia; order JAFGHX01; family JAFGHX01; genus JAFGHX01. The sequence goes on along the minus strand of JAFGHX010000462.1, from coordinate 104,192 downwards.
CGGCCTTCGGTCATTTCCTGCATCTTCAGGTGGCACTCCTGCATGGTGCCGTAGAGTACGCCGGACCCGAGGAACGCGGCACGGGTGAAGGGGCGTTGGGCGAAGGCGTGCAGGAGGTCGCCGTATTCATGGATCAAGCGGTCGGCGGCCGTACCGAGTCTGTCGGCCAGAGCGGCGAGGGAGTCGAGACGGTTCGTGAAGCACAGTCCGAGTGCCGCAAATGCCATTGTGGAGAAGGAACTGGTCATGACCAGCGAGCGGTCGTTTGTCTCCTCCGGGAGCAGGAGACACAGGCAGGCGGGATCGTCGTCGGCGGCCCGTGCGAGAGCGCCGTCTTTGTTGCAGGTGACGAAGACGTGTTTGGTGCCGGGAGAGACGTGCTTCACGAGTTCGACGGTAGCCAGCGACTCGGGCGAATTGCCGGAGCGGGCGAAAGAGACCAGGACGTACGGATGTCCCGGGACCAGGAGGTCTGGGGTGTGGGTGACGAAGTGGGTCGTGGGTACGGAGATGACTTCGCGCTTCAGCCCGCTGCGCAGAGCGGGGCAGATTGCATTGCCGACGAATTCGGATGTGCCGGCCCCCGTCAGCAGCACGGTGGCTTCCCGCGCGCCCGTGAGGCCGGTCGCGCGCATGAACGCGGCGATTTCGGCGCGGCGCTCGCGCAGGATGTCGACGGTCTTGCGCCACATGGCGGGCTGCTGTGCAATCTCGGCGGGCGTGAACGCCACACCCATCTGTTCCTTTTCGGCTTCCGGCAGGCTGAGCAATCTCTCAAATGCGTTCATGCGTTATTCTCCATGAATTTGAGCACGTCTTCGTATGAGGAGCGGGCGGCGACGCCGCCGGTGAACAGGCAGCTGCGCGCGCCGGCCGCATTGGCGAAGGCCGCGGCGTCGGGCAAGCTCATCCCGCGCTCGAGCAGAGCATAGAGGAAGGCGGCGTCGAACGTGTCGCCGGCACCCGTGGTGTCGACGACTTCGACGGGCCGGCCGGGCACGGCGCGGACGGTGCCGTCGAGGGCGAGCAGGCACCCGTCTCTGCCCGTCTTGACCACCGGCCTCGCGGTCCGCTCGGCGAGCCGTGTGCAGGCGTCCCGGGGCGAGGCGGCCCCGGTGATGGAGATGGCCTCATCGTCGTTGGCGAAGAAGGTGTCCAACAGCGGGAGCCATTCGTCCATGTATGCCCAGCGTTCGCCGGCGTCCCACTGCGGGTCGAGCGACGTCGAGACTCCCGCCTCCCGCGCCTGGCGCAGCAGGCCGGTGATAGCGGGGCGGAACCGGGTCTGCTGGTAGGGGCCGGCGAAGTGGACATGCGTGAAATCGGCGAGCCGCAGGCCGTCCAGATCGGCGGCGGAGAATTCGGAAATGGTGCCCGGATACGTGACCTGCGTGCGCGTCGTTCCGTGAATGAGGTTGACCGTGACGCCGGTGCGGACGCGGTCTGTACGCTTGACGCGCGCGGTATCGATGCCGAAAGCGGCCAGTCCGCGCAGCATGAACTCGCCGTAGTCGTCGTGACCCGCCAGCCCGGCAAAGGCCGCGCGGCCGCCCAGTGCGGCAAAGGCGCAGGCGCAGATCACGGCGGTGCTGCCCATCGCGACCTCGAAGGACTCGCACGTGATTTCGCGATCCGCGACGGGGAACGATTCCAGCCCGCCCATAATGACGTCGACGTTGATGTCACCGACGAAGAGAACGTTACGCATGGCGCTGCTTTCCCGCCAAGAGGCGCCGGCCGGCACCTTCCGGTTGCCGCGCGTGCCCGTCACCGAAAGGCCAAACGATAGCAGCAGCGGGGCATGATGTCAAAACGGGAACCAGCCTGCGGCGCGAAGCGCTCATGCAACGGCGACGCGCGGCATCCAGAGCGGCTCTTTGCCCATTTCGGCAAAGAGCAGTTCGCGGGTGAGGCGGGCCTTGAGGCCCGCGCTGCCGGGCTCGTCCCACAGGTTGTTGAGTTCGCCCGGATCCGCCTGCAGGTCGAACAGTTCGCCATAGGGCTGGTTGTAGTACACGGTGATCTTGTAGCGGTCGTCGACGTATGTCTTCACGTGAATGGTGGTGGGTTCGTGCCGGTTCTCGACGATCACCTGATCACGGGCCCGGTCCCGTTGTCCGAACCAGACCCCGCTCTGGTTGACCCCCGTCATCGTTCTGGGGGCGGGGATGCCCGCGATGCCGAGTAAGCTCTGCGCCAGATCGACGAGGCTTTGCAGGGCCGGGCTGGTCTTGCCGGCGGGCACGCGCCCGGGATAGCGCACGAGGAACGGGATCCGGATCATGTCTTCGTAGTGGAACGCGCCCTTGGCGATCAGCCCGTGATGCCCGTAGAAGTGGCCGTGGTCGGTCGTGAACACGACCAGCGTGTTGTCGGCGAGGCCGAGTGCGTCGAGTTTGTCCAGAACAAGGCCGATGTGCCTGTCCATCAGGCTGATCATGCCGTAGTAGACCGCGATGTTCTTCGCCAGCGCCTTGCGGTCGTGCAGGTGGCTGGTGAACCCGTGCATGTGCCAGCCGGTCTCCTTCCAGGGCGACCAGTCCGGGTTCCGGGTTTGCGTGAGCCTGAAGTGCGGCGGGTTCTTGTCGTGTTCCCCTTCGACCATGGCCGGCACGGTCAGTTTTTCGGGGTCGTACATCGTGTCCCACGGCTCCGGTACGAGGTAGGGCGGGTGTGGGTCGAAGAAGCTGGCCCAGAGGAAGAACGGGTCGCCGGCCTCTGCGTACCGCTCCATGAGCGCGTTTGTGCGTTCGGAGATCCAGTTGTCGTAGTGGTACTCCTCCGGAATCGGCCACCGGTGCCGGAGCGAGCCGGGCGGCGCGTTTCCCGTGGGCTGGCGGAAGTAATCGCGCCAGTTCGTGCAGCCCTTCTCCTCCATCCAGATGGCGTAATGTTGGCCCACGAGCTGCTCGTCGCCGTGATTACGGGCGAGCTCCACATGTTCGAACCCGTAGAAGGGCTCGTTGAACGCCCGCCAGAAGTCGAGGTCCTGCAGGACGCCCATGGACTCCAGCGAGGAGAACTCGTCGGTGCTGCGCGTCGGCTGGAAGTGGGCTTTGCCCACGAGCGCGGTGCGGTAGCCGGCCTTGCGGAAGTCGTCACCGACCGTGTGCGTCTTCTCGGACAGCTTTGTGCCGAGCGACCAGGCCCCGTGCTGGCTGGGGTATTGGCCGGTGATGATCGAAGCCCGCGTGGGGGTGCAGGTCGGGTTCGGGCAGTAGGCGCGCGTGAACCGGGTGCCTTGGCCCGCCAGTTTGTCGAGGTTGGGCGTCCGGACTTCCGGGTTGCTGCAGCCGAGCGTGTTCCAGTGCTGCTGATCGGAGGTGATGAGCAGGATGTTCGGTCGGGTCATAGACGGTCTCCTCTTGCCCCTTGCTCTGTGCGCGGCGTGAAGGCGCGGAGTCGAAGGTCTGAAAGTCGAAAGTCCCAGGTCGGCGAACTCGGCCCAACAGCAAGTCTTGTCCAGCCTTCCACTTTTCCATCCCTCCATTCTTTCGGTCCGCTCTAGGCGCCGCTGATACGGGGCATCCAGAGCGGCTCCTTGCCCATTTCCGCGAAGAGCAACTTCATGGTCAGTTCGTTCTTGAGTGCCTGGTGTGATTCGCTGTTCCAGAGGTTGCGGATTTCGCCGGGGTCCTCGCGCAGATCGAACAACTCGCCGTACTCCTGCTTGAAGTAGACGGTCAGCTTGTACCGTTCGTCGACGTAGGTTTTCACGTGGATCGTGGTCGGTTCGTGCCGGTTTTCGACGATGATGTGGTCTCGAGCGCGGTCCTGACCGCCACACCAGACTTGGCTCTGGTCCACGCCGGTCATGGCGCGCGGGGCGGGAATACCGGCGAAGCTGAGGAACGTCTGCGGCAGGTCGACCAGCGTCTGGAGCGCGGCGCTTCTGCGGCCGGCGGGCACGCGGCCGGGATAGCGCACGAGGAACGGGATTTTGATCATGTCTTCGTAGTGGAACGCGCCTTTGGCCGTGAGCCCGTGATGGCCGTAGAAGTGGCCGTGATCGGTCGTGAACACGACCACGGTGTTCTCGGCCAGGCCGAGCGCGTCGAGTTTGTCGAGGATCGTCCCGATGTACTTGTCCATGAGCGTGATCATGCCGTAGTAGACGGCGATGTCCTTGGCGAGCGCCTTGCGGTCGTGCAGGTGCGAACTGAACCCGTGCAGGCCGAACCCGCTCTCGCGCCACGGCGAGAAGTCGGGTTTGCGTTGCTGGGTGAGCTTGAAGTGGGGCGGATTGTCGGCGTGTTCGCCCTCGACGACGGAAGGGACCGTAAGCTTTTCCGGGTCGTACAGCGTATCCCAGGGCTCCGGGACCAGATAGGAGGGGTGCGGATCGAAGAAGCTGGCCCAGAGGAAGAAGCGCTCGTCGCCTTTTGCGTAGCGGTCGAGCAAGGCGTTGGTGCGTTCCGCGATCCAGGCGTCGTAGTGGTACGCTTCGGGAATGGCCCACCTATGCCGCTGGCGCTCGACGTTGCCGGTCGGCTTGCGGTAGTAGTCGCGCCAGTTCTTGAGGCCTTTCTCCTCCATCCAGAGGGCGTAGTGCTGCCCGACATGCGCCTCGTCGGTGTGGTTGCGGGCGAGTTCAACGTGCTCGAAGCCGTAGAACGGGTCTTTGAACTCGCGCCAGAAATCCAGGTCCTGCAGGATCGGATAGGCTTCGAGCGACGGGAACTCGTCGGTGCCCTGCAGCGGCTGGAAGTGCGCTTTGCCGACCAGCGCGGTGCGATAGCCGGCCGCGGCGAAATCCTCGCCGACGGTGTGCTCGCTCTCGGGCAGCTTGGTGCCGAGCGACCAGGCGCCGTGCTGGCTGGGATACTTGCCGGTGATCATTGAGGCGCGCGTCGGGGTGCAGGTGGGGTTCGGGCAATAGGCGCGCGTGAACAGGGCGCCCTGGCTCGCCAGTTCGTCCAGGTTCGGCGTCCGGATTTCCGGGTTGATACAACCGAGCGTGTTCCAGTGCTGCTGGTCGCTGGTGATGAGCAGGATGTTCGGGCGGGTGTCGGTCATGAGTTCTATTCCTATCTGTTGGGTTCCGCCAATCCGAGCCGTTCGAATTGTTCGGGCGGGCAATCGTTTGCCTTCATGAGTTGGCGCATGAGCGCGGTCAACCGTTTCTCGACCTTGGCGTCCCGGATCGGCTTCTGCTGGCCGGGATCGTTCTGGAGGTCGAACAGCAGATCGCCGAACTGGTGCCAATCGCGCCAGGTGCCTGCCTTGAACTTGACGACCTGCACGCCTTTGGTGAAGGAGAACGGGCCGGCCAGTTCGATTTCCTTCAGTTCGCCGTCCGCCGTGAAGTAGCCGCGCATGTTGGTCGGCAGCAGTGTGTAGTTGTAGAGCGGTTCATTTTCCGGTTTGGCGGGCGCTTTCATGAAGACGTAGCGGCCGTCGGTGACGTTGACGTGCCCGCCGTGCTGGCCGAACAGCGCGGCCTCGCGCACGGGCCGGTCGGCGGCGACGGCCTCGCGCAGCGGCCGGCCCTGCATGTCCGGCGTGAGCTCGAGCCCGAAGAACTCCATGAGGGTCGGGCCCAGATCGATGGTCTGCACCAGGCAGGGGCAACGCGCCCCTTTGCGCCCGCAGCGCGGGTCCCAGACGAACAGGGGCGTGTGCGCGATCTCGTCGTAGAACGGCATGTTGCACTTGCCGAGCCGGCCGTGCTCGCCCATCAGGAACCCGTGGTCGGTATTGACGATGAGCAGGGTGTCTTTCCACATGTCGAGTTCGTCCATCAGGTCGAGCACCTTGCCCAGGTGGGCGTCGCACATGCTGTGCAGCGCGGCGCACTCGTAGCGGATGTGCTGGATCTGCTCGGGCGTTTCGTCCTTGATCGGCCGGTACTGCGGCCAATCGAAGTGGGGGCCGTCGTAGTCGTGCGGGTACAGATCGCGGTACGTCTGCGCCGCGTAGTACGGCTCGTGCGGGTCGAATGTCTCGATGTGCAGCCACCAGTTGTCTTCGGCCCGGTTCGTGCGCATGAACTGCAGGCCGGCCGCGAAGGACTGGGCCTGCGGCCAGTCTCCTTCGTTGCGGATGTACTTGCGGTTGACCCAGTCCTGACGCCAGCTCCTGTTCTTGAGCCCGCGCGACTGCAGCGCGTCCGGGATCTCGGGATCCGCGACTTCCCCCTTCCAGAAGTCGCCCTCCTGACCGCGGAAGAACTCCCAGCTCCCGTACCGGTTGTGGAAGGTCATGCCGCCGTCCTCGAAGTAGTGGTAGCCGTCGGTCGCCAGGTGCGTATAGACGCCGTTGGCGTGCAGGAGCGCCGGGACCGAGTCGTCGAACGGTTCGACCGGTCCCCAGCGGCGGTGCAGGAAGTTGTACCGGCCGGTGTGCAGTTCGCGGCGTGCCGGGATCGTGGGCAGGCTGCCGCCATAGGCGTTGTCCATCGTCACCGCCCGCTTGGCCAGGCGCGTGAAGTTGGGGGTTTTGACCCAATCGCACCCATAGGGTTCCAGAAATCGACGGTTCAACGTGTCATACATCACCATGATCGCGCGCATCCAGGCCTCCTTTTTTGCCTCGAGATTCCACAGGGAACGGAAGGATCAAAGATTGGAAGATTGGCAGGAAGGCGGGTGCCCGGGCAGCCTTCCGCGGCTCTATTCCTCCACGCTTCCATTCCTCCATTCTTCCAGTCTCTCTACGTTGTCTCCGCCGGCCGGATTTCCGGTTCCGGGCTGCCGATTTCCGCCATTCGCCGTTTCAGAAGGCCTGCAAGCTCTCCCCGGACCCCGGCAAGCGCGGGCTCGCGCACGAGATTGTCGCGCTCGTGCGGGTCCTGCTCCAGATCGTAAAGGAAGTCTTCGACGTACAGCTCGCTGCCGCTGTCCTTGCCGCCGTGCTTCTGCGGGGCGCGCACGGAGTATTTCCATTTTTTCGTGCGGACGGCCCGTCCGACGTGGCTTTCGCTGATTTCGAGGAATACGTGGTCGGGCCAGTCCGGGACGGGGCCCGTGACCAGTTGCTGAAGGGGCCGCCCTCTCATCGTTGCGGGCGTGTGAATGCCGCCCGCCTGGAGGAGGGTAGGGGGTACGTCGATGAGGCTGACCAGTTCCTCGATGACGGTTCCGCCCGGGAAGCCGGGCCCCCAGGCGATCATAGGAATGTGGATACAGCCGTCGTGACAGGACCGCTTGTATTCGCTGTTGCGCGTGCGGAAGTGCGAACCGTGATCGCTGGTGTAGAGGATGAGGGTGTTTTTCGCCATGCCGAGCCTGGCCAACTCGTCGCGGATCCGCCCGAGGTTGCGGTCCAGGCTCCAGCAGCAGCCCAGGTAGTCGGCGTACTGCGCCCGCCAGTCGCCCTCGGTATCGACCAGGTCGCCCGGCACCTGGTATTCTTTGAACCGTTCTTTCGATCCTTCCGGCCCTTCGTAGCGATTCCGGTCGTTCTGGTGGTGGGGCTCCAGGTAGGAGAGGAAGAGGAAGAAGGGCTTTTTGCCGTCCCGCGCGCGGATGTACTGCAGCACGAAGTCCGTCTGGCTGTCGACGCGGTAGCCGCCGAACTCGATCTTGTTCATGTCCTTGTCGAACATGTAGCCGCCCTCGTAGCCGTGCGAGGTGAATTCCAGTACGTCGGCTGCCAACCAGTAATCCGCGTAACCCCCGCGTCGTTCGAGCGGAACGGGTTCGGTGCGAAGGTTGATATCCTGCTCCGGGCCGAGCCCGTGGGTGGAGGCCAGGTGCCATTTTCCGATGTAGCCCACTTCGTAGCCGGCTTCCGAGAACCGGTGTGCGAGAGTCTTCTCTTCGAGCGGCAACGCGATGCCGTTTCGCCAGCAGCCGACCTCCGTGGCGTACTTGCCGGTCTGCAGGCAGGCGCGCGCCGGCCCGCAGACGGGCTGGCAGGTGAACGCCTGGTTGAACCGCACCCCCTCGGCCGCCATGCGGTCGAGGTTCGGCGTCACGTCGAGCGTCTGGCCGTAGCAGCCGCAGCTGTCCCACCGTTGCTGGTCGGTGAAGAACATGATGATGTTGGGTTTGTCCGTATCCGGCATTCGTCTTCTCCTCCCTGTTGTCACGCCGTCTGAGGTTTCAGTGTTCAGGTGTCAGTCTGGTCCTGCCCCCTGGCCTTCATCACGGATGGCTGACCATTTTGCGCGCCGGTCCAACCGATGGCGGCGGACAGGCGCTGCGTGTGGCGGACGAGGATCCGGCCGAGGCGGGCAACCCGCTCGTCGGGGATGGTCAACGGGTTGCCGCCGAGTCCGAACGCGCCGACGAGCGAGGCGGTGTGGTCGAACACCGGTGCCGCCAGCCGGCGGGTGTTGCGCGTGACGCGGTCATCGTAGGCGTAGCCGTTTTCCTCGAAAAGGCGGAGGTGATGGGTGAGGATCCTTTTCAGAAACGCGGGGCCGACATCGGAATTCGCGAGCGCGGCCGCGTGTTCCGGCGGTGTCATGCGGCCGAGAAAGATCCAGCCCCACGGTGCGCGCAGGAAATCCGCGTCGATGTTGCCCGGCGCCTGCATGGGGATGGAGGACGGATGTGTCTGCCGGGCCAGACACTGCATCTGCTGGCCGGCCCAGTAGATGAGAACCGCGGTGTTGCGGGCGGCGCGGACGAGCGAATCCAGGACCGGTTCGCCCTCGCCGCGGAGCCGGTCCACCAGCGCGGTACGCTGGCCGAGCATCGCCATGCGGGGGCCTGGCCGGTACTTGCCGCTCTGTCCGTCCTTGACGACGTAGCCCCGCTCCCGCAGCACGCGCAACAGGCGGGCGACACTTGCCTTGGACAGCTCGAGTGCCGCGGCGAACTGGTTGAACCCGATTGGCCTCTCGCTCGCCGCCAGGCTCTCGAGTATGGTGAGTCCGCGCTCCAGCGCCGGCGCGATCTTCGGTTTGGCTGACTTCTTCATAATAAATCTAGGTATAATACATAATACTTTTGGACCGCGTTGTCAACCCGGCGCCTGTCTTTTTTGGGGCTCCCCGCAACGGCCGGCTTTGTGGTAGAATGCGGCCGTCACGCAGGGTGGGCCGGGCATATCCCGTTTCGATGTTGCGCCGTCGACGAATGGAGAGGCCGCGTGAAGACGAAGGCCGAGCGGTTTGAGGCTTACTGGCTGACGGGGACGGGCGAGTCACTGCTCGGCCTGCTCGAGGGCTGGCAGGACGCCGTCTACAACATGTGCTACCAGGTGTTGGGGGGCGCGGCGGGCGCGGCGGAGGCGGCGCGTGAGGTCCTGCTGAGGACGCTCGATCACATGGATGAGTTTACCGAGCCGCACCAGCTCGAGCGCTGGCTGTATCGATTGTGCTACACCGTCTCGCTGAACATCCTGCGCCGGGACTTGAGCGAGCGCCGGCAGCGCGAGGCGTCCCCCACGCCCGCCGGCAAGCCTTCGGAGGCCACATCGTTCGTGATTCACCAGCATGTGGCGGACTTGGAGGAGAGCCTGCGCACGCTGGTGATTCAGTATCTGTTCGAAGGGCGGACTCTTCAGGAGTTGGCCGCGGAGTACGGCTGCGCGGCCTCTGACGTTTGGAAGCGAGTGGAGAATGCAAAACAGGCGCTGGTGGAGTCGCTGCCCGGCGCGGGGCTGGCGGCGGCCGTGCCGAGCCTGGACCCATTCTTCCAGCCGGTTGTCCCCGTGAAGGCGCCGCCGGACCTTCTGAGGGGTGAGGTGCTGGACAGAGTTGGGGCGATGACCGGTTCAGCAACCGGTTCGGGCCCGGCTGCGGTTGCTTCCCGCTTCGGGAGCCGGTTCGTTCGCGTGCTCGCCGTGATGGTCCTTGCGGCGGCGGGTTTCTATCTTGGGAAGCGGCTGTTTCCCATCGGGGCGCCGGACGGGCGGAAAGGCGCGCCTGACGAAGAGGAACCGGCGCGCGCGCCGGATGGGACCCGCGTGGAGCCGGAGCGCGGCGCGGGCGCGACGCCGGCGGCGGAACTGGAGCGGGTTCCGGCACCGAGGCGTGATGTGGGGGAAGCGGCCGTCGGCCCTGGACCGGGCGTGGCGGCGGCTCTGGCCAAGGTACTCGCCACGGCGCTGGACACGGCCGAGGCGGCGACGCGTTGGGATCGGCTGCGTGCGATCGGTATCGGTCTGGCGGACGCGGATTTCACAGCGGCCTACGCGCTGCTGAGCGACAAGGCCGACGCTGCCGCGTTTTTGCAGGGCGTGCTGCGGCAGTGGGTGAGCCGAGCGCCGCGGGACGCCCTGCAGTGGGCGCAAGCGCTTGGCGACGCGGAGCTGGCGGCCGCGGTATTCAGCGAATGGCTTCTGGTCGATTTCGGGGCGGCCCGTACCATGGCCCTCGCTCTGCCGCCGGGGGCGATCCGGGAACTGGTGCTGCTGCGTGTACAGGTGCTGGAGGATCCGGAGAAAGCGGTGGCATGGGCGGAAGCGGCCGATACCGCGTCGGATCGGCGGTTGAGATTGAGCGCCGTTGCCGGGTTATGGGGCACGTACGCTCCTGAAGCCGCCGCGGCGTGGGCCCTGCAGCTTTCCGGGGCCGGCGCGCGGGCGGAGGCCCTCGCGAGCGTGGCGCGCGCGTGGGCGGGGAGCGACATTGAGGCGGCGATGCAGTTTCGGGACCAGGTCGTGGCGGAGTACGGCGGGCAGGACCTCGTTCGGGCGATAGCGGAAGGCGCTGCCGGGCACGACCCGGCGTATGCGGCGGGTCTGGCCGTGTTGGACCCATACTCCGGGGCTTCGATGGCGAATGCGGCGCTGGACGCGAGTCTCGAGCGCTGGGCGCGGGTTGAGCCGAAGCGTGCGGCGGCGTTTGTCGAGGCGCTGCCGGCGGGCGCGATGCGGCGTTCGGCGGCCGTGTCTGTGCTGATCGGATGGGCAGAGGCGGCGCCGCGCAACGCGCTTGCGTGGGGCGATCAGGTTCTGAGCCTGGGGCCGGCTGATGCAGAGGCGCTGCAGAGGGTCGCGGTAGCCGCGGCCGGCAAGGCGCCGGAATGGATCGTTGGGAGAATTGAGCGCGCTTACCCGCCGGCGGTGCGGGTACCGGCTCTACGCGGCGTTTTCAGCAGGTGGGGCGGCTACGCCCCGCGTGCGGCGCTCGCCTCCGCAAACGGCATGAGCCCGGATTTCGTGCGCGCCGACTGCGTCTGGAGCGTCATCTCCGGCTGGCTCTGCGCGGAGCCGGCCACGGTTGCCGCGCTGGCGCCGTCGGCGCCTGGCTGGCAGGAGCGGCCGGACATCGCGCGGCAGATTGCTGAGCAGTGGCTCTTGCGCGACGCGAACGCCGCCCTGGAATGGGCCACCGCTTTGTCGCCGGGCCCTTCGCGCGATGCGGCCCTGGCCGTGCTGGCCGCGGCCGCGTCGCGTTGAACGGGGGACCGGCGGGCTCACGGCTGTGTGAGTGCTTCCGCGCGTCTGGCGTGAAGTTGTTCGGCGCTCAGCGCGCGGTTGTGCGCATACAGCGCCGATTCCCAGTCCCCGTACATCGGGTTCGGCAGCACGATGAAGCGGTTGCCCCACTGGTCTTTCAGCAGGTCGGCCGCTTTGGCCCGGTTCTCCAGCGACTGGCCCCGGAACAGGTCCGAGAAGTCGTTCAGGTCGTCGCCGATCAGCAGGACGAGGTCGTGCGTGGCCGTCACGGCCTGGCGTCGGCTCTCCTTGCTGGAATCGTCGAGCTTGCAGGCCAGGTGCGAATCCTCAGCCTGCGGGCAGCCGAGCCGGTTCAGTTCCTTGAGCGTATCGTCCTTCATGCTGATGTGCCGGTTGGTCACGTAGAAGAGGTCTACGCCGCGCGAGGCGGCATAGTTCAGGAAGACCACGGCGCCCGGGACCGCCTCCGAGCGGCCCGAGCCGATCCATTCCTTCCAGCCTTCCGGGAAACGCCGGTTTTCGGCGATCAGGCCGGCCTGGAACGAGGCGGTGTTCACGATCGTTTCGTCGATGTCCACGACAATCGCCGGCTTGCGCGAGCGCCGCCGTCGCAGTTCGATATCCAGGCGCAAGCGGGCCAGATTGAACGCCTGGTACCGGAGCGCGCGTGTTTCGGCCGCCGTCTTCGTCCACAGCACGGCCATGGTGTTCGGGTGTTCCTCGCCCGGTTCGTTCCGGCGTGTCGCGTTGCCGCAGGCGCCGAGGCTGAGGAGTGCGATCAGCGCGCCTGGCGTGAGAAAGCGGGCGAACGGAACTGGCGATCTTTGCATGACGGGACCCTCCGGTTGAAAGCACGGTGACGGATGCGGGCTATATTCCGGCGCGCGTGCCGAAATCGCAAGCGTTTTGTTGACTCGTTTCCGGCCTGTGCTAACATGGATAGATTCGGCGTATTGCGTCGAACCGGCGCGGGACACGGGTAGCAGACGCGGGTGCGGACAGAGGTCGGGTTGCGATGAACAAAGACGCGATTGTCGTCGCGGGGGCGCGGGAGCACAACCTGCGGAACATCACCGTCCGGATCCCGCGCAACCGGCTGACCGTCATCACGGGGCTGAGCGGCTCGGGGAAATCGTCGTTGGCGTTCGACACCCTGTATGCCGAGGGGCAGCGCCGCTACGTCGAGAGCCTGTCGGCCTACGCGCGCCAGTTTCTGGAGCAGATGCAGAAGCCGGACGTGGACTACATCGAGGGGCTGTCGCCCTCGATTTCGATCGAACAGCGCACGGCGGGCTCGAATCCGCGTTCCACCGTCGCGACGACCACCGAGATACACGATTACCTGCGTCTGTTGTTCTCCAGTGTCGGCCAGCCCCATTGTCCGACATGCGGCCGTGCGATCACCCGGCAGAGCGCCGAGCAGATCGTGGACAAGCTTCTGGAGCTGCCGGTGCGCACCAAGCTGTGGCTGCTGGCGCCGCTGGTGCGCGGGCGCAAGGGCCAGCACGAGGAGGTGCTTGACCGCGCGCGGAAACAGGGGTTCGTGCGGCTGCGGGTGGACGGCGAGGTGTACGAGCTGGAGGATGTGCCTTCGCTGGAGCCGCGGAAGAAGCATTCGATCGACGTGGTGGTCGACCGGCTCATCGTCACCAACAAGATCCGGCCGCGGCTGACCGATTCCGTTGAATTGGCGTTGCGGCTGGGGGAGGGTTCGCTGATCGTGCTGCGCCAGGGGGACGACGGCGTTTGGGACGAGGCCCTCTACTCGGAGAAGAACGCCTGCCCGGACTGTGGCATCAGTTTCGAGACCCTCTCGCCGCGCCATTTTTCCTTCAACAGTCCCTACGGCGCCTGTGCCACCTGCGCCGGGCTGGGCACGAAACTGGTCTTTGACGAAGGGCTGATCGTGCCGAATCGGGAAGCGTCGCTGGACGACGGCGCGATTCAGGCCTGGCGGCGCGGCGGCAGGCGGCTGGTCCTCTACTACAAGGGGCTGCTTCGTTCGCTCGCCCGGCACTACGCCTTCAGCCTCGGCACGCCTTTCCAGGACCTGCCCGAACAGACGCAGAAGATGCTGTTCTACGGTTCCGGCGCGGAGGAGGTCGAATTCGGGTTCTGGCGCAGCGGCGCCTACCACCGCTACCAGAAGCCGTTCGAGGGCGTCATTCCGAACCTGACGCGTCGCTACGAATCGACGGACAGCGACTACACCCGGCAGCGGCTGCGCAACTACATGAGCCGCCAGCCGTGTCCGGACTGCAGGGGTGCCCGGCTCCGGCCGGAATCGCTGGCCTGCACGGTGGGCGCCAAGTCCATCGTCGACATCTGCGGGCTTTCGATTCGCGACGCGCTCGTGTTCTTTGAAGGCCTGCGTCTGACGGAGCAGGAACGAGTGATTGTGCACGAGGTGCTCAAGGAGATCACGCAGCGGCTCCGTTTCATGGTGAACGTCGGGTTGGATTATCTCACGCTGGACCGCGAGAGCGGGACGCTTTCGGGCGGGGAGGCCCAGCGCATCCGGCTGGCGACGCAGATTGGGGCGGGGTTGGTGGGAGTCCTGTATGTCCTGGACGAGCCGAGTATCGGGTTGCATCACCGGGACAACAAGCGCCTGATCGAGACGCTGAAGGAACTGCGCGACAACGGCAACACGGTGGTGGTGGTCGAGCATGATGAAGAGACGATTCGCAGTGCCGACCACATCATCGACTTGGGGCCGGGCGCGGGCCGCCATGGCGGCGAAGTGATGGCCGAAGGAGACCTGGCGGGGGTGCTGCAGAACTCGCGTTCTCTGACCGCCCGCTACCTGAACAGGCAGGTGGAGATCGAGGTTCCGCGCAGACGGGGCAAGCCGACCGGGGGCTACCTGGAGATCGTGGGCGCCTGCGAGAACAACCTGAAGAACATCAACGTCAAGATCCCGCTCGGCCTGTTCGTTTGCGTGACGGGCGTGTCCGGCAGCGGGAAGAGCACGCTGGTCGACGACATACTCCGGCGCGCTCTCTTCCGCCGGTTCTACGGTTCGAAGGACCGGCCGGGCAAACACCGCAACATACTGGGGGCCGATCAGATCGACAAGGTTGTCGTGATTGACCAGGCCCCGATCGGCCGCACACCCAGGAGCAATCCGGCTACCTACACCGGCGTCTTCTCGGATATTCGCAAGCTGTTCTCGGGACTGCCCCTCTCCAAGGTGCGGGGATACGGGCCGGGCCGGTACAGCTTCAACGTCAAGGGCGGCCGCTGCGAGGTGTGCAAGGGGGACGGCATCCTCCGGATTGAAATGCACTTCCTGCCGGACGTGTATGTCACGTGCGAGAAGTGTGGCGGGCGGCGTTTCAATCGCGAGACCCTGGACGTACGGTACAACGGGAAGAACATTACCGATGTGCTGAACATGACGGTGGACGAGGCGCTCGAGTTCTTCCGCAATGTGCCCGCCGTAGGCCGCAAGTTGAGGACGCTGTCCGACGTCGGGCTCGGTTACCTGCAGCTCGGGCAACCGGCCACGACCTTGTCTGGAGGCGAGGCGCAGCGCGTCAAGCTTTCCTCCGAACTGGGCAAGAAGGCGACGGGTTCCACGCTTTACCTGCTGGACGAGCCGACGACCGGGCTGCACTTTGCCGATATCCACAGGCTTCTTCAGGTTCTGGCCTCGTTGCGGGAGGCCGGCAACACCGTGGTGGTGATCGAGCACAATCTCGATGTGATCAAGAGCGCCGATTGGATCATCGACCTTGGCCCCGAGGGGGGGGAAGAAGGCGGCCGCGTGGTGGCAGCGGGCAGCCCCGAGCGTGTCGCGCGAAACAGCAAGTCCCACACCGGCACGTTCCTGGCCCACGTGCTGGCCTGAAGCCGCAAAGCAGAAGCGGCGCACCGGCCGCTTTCCGCTCTTCCGCCTTCGCCTTTCAGGCTACGGCAAGCCGAGGACGGCTCTTCAACTATGCCGTATAGAGTATAGGTGAAATCGTAAATCTAGGGCTTGACAATACAACATATTGGATGTAGCATGCCGCATCGTGGTCTTCTTGTGGTGAAAGGAGGCGTGTGATGCGCTGCCCACAATGCGGACACCTAGACGACAAAGTCATTGACAGCCGGCCGGCAAAGAACGGCACCACGATACGGCGTCGCCGTGTGTGTCGGGGCTGTCAGTTCAGGTTCACCACGTACGAGCGGATCGCGAGGGCCGGGACCCGTGCGGCGAGAAGGCGGCGCAGCACAGTCATCTGAGAGGCGACAGCCGACCCAGGAGCGCCATTTGTACGAGGATGATCTGGAATCTTCACCACACGTCGGAATCTGACATAGAGGCGGTAGTCAGTCATATTGTGTCGGAAGTGACTGCCGTTGTGGAGACGGGCATGTCCGTTTCCGCGGAAGACGTGGAGGAGCTGGCGCGCGGCGTAGCCTTCTTTCTTCAGAAAGAAGGCGGTTTTTCCTCGGTTTCTTCTGATTACCTTCTTGTCCTGATCAGCCGTGCCTTGTTTTCGTTGGGGAACCGCGGGGCGGCACGGCAGTTTGTGGACGTTGTGGGCGAGGAGTTGCGGCTGCCGTCGTCCATACGGGCGCTGCTCGCCTGTGGTGCCGTCGTGCCGGGTTCCTGGTTTCTTTTTTCGAGCCGGCTGACCCGGCCCGCGGCGTGGCAGGCGGTAGGCGACAGGACCGTCTGGGTGCTGGATTTGAACAGGATCACCTTCGAGCCCGAGGGCTGTCTGGAGATGGCGTTTTTTCAGGGAATTGCCATGGTGGTGGACCAGATTGCGGGGATTTGGGACACATCGGCCGGGAAGGGTGTGCTGGGGCTGCGCAACGTCAAACCGCGCATTGCGGCCCTGTTCGGCGCTGGGCGGGGCGGCCGAAACGTCGCCAAGCTTTCCGGGGAAGTCCGAGCTTTGTGTGAGGGGAAGCTTCAAAGCCTGAGGGCCCGTCGGCGATGGACCTGCCGGCCCAGCGTTCTGCTGCTGGACGTCTGAATTTCCCCGTGCTGCGCGGGAGCGATCAGCCGTAGGATTTGTGGTATTTCGGGTCCTTGGGCTCTTTCGGTTTGTCCGTACCGGGTGCGCCACCGGAGGCGTCCTGTTGCCCGGTGGATCTCTCGTTCGCGCCTTCCGCCTGGCTGCCGGCCGCCGTCTCTTCTTCCGGCTCTTCGGATTTCTGGGCGTCTTTCGCGGTTTCCACGTAGTTGATGCGAACGGTCGAGAGGGTATCGGCAAGCAGTTTCTTCTCTTCGTCGTCCAGGTTCCCCTTGGTCTTGGCCTCGAGCATCTCGAGCATGTCGATCGTGGCTTCCGCGGCCCTCAAATCGTGTTCCGTTTTGCCTGTCATCGGATTCACGATCTTGCCCAGGTGCTGCATGACTGAGCTCGCCAGCATCACGACGAGGTTGGCGAACAGCACCTTGTGTTTCATTTCCGTCCTGTGGTCGGCTTTCTCTCTGTCGGCATCGGGCATGGCTTTTACCTCCTCCGCGCTAACACACTAGTTGCGATGAACTCCACGACAGGCTCTCCGGCGTAGGGACGCCGGCGTTAAAGGCGATTTCCGTTCTTCCGGTCGGCCTGAATGGGCGGCGCTCAGGGCGCGGCCGGGTCCGCCGGCGGCTGCTGGGGCATGACGATGGACACAGCCTGTCGCTGCGGGTTGAGCATGGCCGCCGCCGCCGCCCGCACATCATCCGGTTTCAGAGCCGAGATCCGTTCCGCCAGGGTGAACGTGTGCTGATAGCCCAACCCGTAGAGCTCGTTGAGTGCGCATTCGAGGGCGGTATCCTGATTGGACTGGAGCTTCATCTTGTGTTCGGACATGATTTGTTTCTTGGCGCGGTCGAGCTCTTCCTGTCGCAGGCCTTCGGCGGCCAGTCGTTTGAATTCCTGGTTGACCAGCGTCTCCACCTGGGCCAGTCCTTCGCGGGTTGTTCCAGCGTAGACGCCGAACATGCCGGGATCCACGCCGAGGAGCTGGAACGCGCCGATATAATAGACGAGCCCCTCCTTTTCGCGCACCTTCACGGCGAGGTCCGATGAGAGCCCGCTCAAGCTTCGTTCAAGCAGTTGGGTGGCGTCGCAGAGCGGATCGGTGATGGCGCAGGCCGGGTATGCGGCCAGGAGGATCGCCTGCTCCTTCGGCACCGTCGTCTCTTTGCGGGCCGGCAGTTCCCGCACGCCCGTTGGTTTGCGCGCCGCTTGGGGCTGCAGCCATGCGAATGCGGCGGGGGTGCTCTCCCCGCGCGGCAGGGCGCCGAAGTACTTTTCGGCCATCTTTTCGGCCTTCAGCGGGGCAACGTCGCCGAACACGGCGAGGATCATGTTGGGCCCGGCAACAAGCTTCCGGTAGTGTTCGAGCATGTCGCGCGGCTGGAGCGTGCCGGCGGTTTCCTCACTGCCGGCGACGTTCCACCGGTAGGGATGGCCGGGAAAGAGGGCGCGTTTCAACGCCTCTTCGGCCAGGAAGAAGGGGCGTTCGCGCTGCGCCTTGATCTCGGCGATCTGCACCTGCCTCTGCTTCTGCACCTCGGCCGCGGGGAACGTGGGCGAGGCGAGGCAGTCGGCGAGCAAGTCCATGAAGGTGTTGAGGTCGGCAGACAGGCACTTGGCTTGCAGGCCGAAGCTGTTTCGCCCGGAGAAGGGGGAGAGCGAGCCGCCGAGCGATTCGGTGGTCTGCGCGATCTCGAGCGCCGAGCGGCGCTGCGTACCGCGCGTGAGCAGGGAGGCCATGAGCTGGGTGATCCCGTTGTTGTGCGCATTTTCGGAGAGCAAGCCGCCGCCGAGCACGGCGCAGAGGCTGACGAAGGGCAGCTTGTGGTCTTCACGCACGAGCAGGCGGATGCCGTTGGGGAGCGTCGTCTTACGGGTGTCCGAGGTGAGGACGACGGCGGCCGGGATTTCGGCTGGGGGCGCAAGCGCTTGGGGGGAGAGGATGACGAGGGTCCGGTTTTCCGGGCGGAGGTACTTCTGGGCGACGGCGCGCAACGAATCGGGTGTGACGGCGTGGAGCGCGCGGACATAGGCCTCGGCGAACCTGGGGTCACCCGCGTAGAACTCGCCGGCGGCATAGCTGTCGGCCTGCCCATGCATAGTCTCGAGCTGGGCCAATTCCCCGGTCAATACGGTGCGCCGGGCCTTCTCGATTTCCGACTGGGCGAAGCCCTTGCCGGACCAGCTCTCGACTTCCGCGCGGACCGCGGCCAGGAGGGCTTCTTCCTTTTCCGGGTCGTAGGTCGCGCTGATCACGAACAGCCCGGGTTCCTTCGGCGTCATCGACCATGCGCCTATCGCGTGCGCCAGTTTCTTCTCTTCCTTGATGCGCTGCACGAGCTGAGAGCTTCTGCCCTGTCCGGCGACGGCCGCGAGCACGTCGAGTGCAGGGGTGTCCGGATCGCTGAGCGCGGTGGTGTGGTAGGCCAGGTGCAGGCGCGAGACGTTATAGGCGCCGCTTTCCCGGGCGAACCGTTCGGCCAGTTGCGGGGGTTCCGCCGGCAGCACGACCGGGGCCCGCATACCCCGGGGCACTTTGCCGAACACCTCACGCAGGGCGTACTCGATCTGGTCGGCGTCGATGTCGCCGACAACGACTGCCAGCATGTTGTCCGGGGTGTAATGGCGGCGGAAGAACCGGACAAGGTTTTCGCGTGTCATGGTGGTGAACACGTCTTCGTACCCGATGATGGGCACCCTGTAGGGGTGGATGCGGTAGGCGGTTCGCCACAGCAGCTTGCTCAGAACGCGGTCCGGGTCGTCGTTTCCCATCGCGAATTCGCGCAGAATGACCTGCTTCTCGCGCTTCCATTCTTCTTCGGGGAACGACGCATTGAGCGTGGCATCGGCCAGCACCAACAGGCCGGTTTCCCAGCTTTCGCTAGGCAGGTTGGTGAGGAAGACGGTGCGATCCCGGCCCGTGTAGGCGTTGATGGTGCCGCCGGCGTCGCTGATCTCCTTGCTGATCGCGCCCGGTGTGCGGGCAGGGGTTCCCTTGAAGATCATGTGCTCCACATAGTGGGAGAGGCCGGCGCCGAGGCAGTCGTCTTCCTGCGCGGAGCCGATGCCCACCCAGATCTGGATCGAGACGACGGGCGCGGTGCGGTCTTCCTTGACGAGGCACACCATGCCGTTGTCCAGCACGAAGCGCCGCAGTTGCGCATTGGACCGCTCGAGCGCCGCGAGGGCCTGCTCGGACGCGTCCTGGCCGGAGCCGAACAGGCTGGCCGCGTTCAGGGCGAGCGGGGCTGCCAGGCAGAGCCCGGCTGTCAACAGCACAAACAGCGTGAACCGGGTTGCAGGAACAGTGGCGCGCATGGCGTGAGATCTCCCTGGATTCAACATGGATGCAGGATCAATGCGGTTGGCCGGGGTCGCCTTCCGTGTTCGAGTACAGCGTGTCGCCGGGCTGGACACGGCGGCTCTTGCCGACACTGTTGGAGCGTTTCGGCCTTTTGGGCCGGCGCAGCGCCGGGCGCGTGCCGGCCGGCCGGAACGGCATGACGAACGCCGCTTCGAAATCGTAACCGTTCGCGAAATCCTGAAGCTTGTCTTCCTCGGTCTTGCCCAGTATGCCTTTCTCGACCATCTTGAAGACAATCGCGCCGAAATCCTCCGTGCGGCCCACGCCCCAGGAGCGCAGAACGGTCATGGCCATCGGTCCGTATTCATCCAAGGCGTAGGTGCGAATGCCCTCCAGCAGTTCCTGCCCGCTCACGTGCCGCTTTCGAGCCGGCCCTTTCTCCGGCTTTTTCAGCATGCGCACGGTGACTTCCAGGGCCTCCCGGACGAACAGATAGGCGTCGAGGTGGTAGCGCGGGTCTTCCCGGACGATTTCTTCAAGCACCTTTCTGAAACGCAAGTCTTCCATCTTCCGCGCATTCCCATCTGAAAGAAGCCGATGGTCTATTATGACAAAGGCCCCGCGTTTTGCACGAAAAAAATACCGCTTTTTTGGTGACGGCCGTGCGGGATTGGGGGTATTTTGAAGTCCGAAAAATGCGCATGGAGCTTTCAGGTCGCCTGTGGCGTCGCGTCTGGCCGGCTGTGCTCGTCCTTCTGGTACTGGGCGTTTTTCTGCAGACTGTCCGGTACGCGTTCACCAACTATGACGAGAATTTCCAGGTGGTGGACAATCCGCTGATACGCAGCCTTGCGCCGGCGAACATGGCGCGGATTTTCTCGCGTTTCTCGCTGACGAACTACTATCCGGTTCGCGTGCTTTCCTTCGCTGTCGATTATGCGGTTTGGGGGCTGGATCCGTCCGGATACCATCTGACCAACGTGCTGGTGCACGCGGCGAACGTCTGGCTGTTGTGGCTGTTGGCGGCGGGGCTTCTGGCCTCGCGCGCGCCGGACGCACGGACGGGGGCGGCCGCTTCGGGGCCGGGTTGGGCGGCGGCGTGTGCGTTTTGTGGCGCGGGGCTGTTCGCGGTGCATCCGGTGGTGGTGGAACCGGTTGCCTGGGTTGGCGGGCGCGAGGAGCTGCTGATGCTGTTGTTCGGCTTGCTGTGCCTGCACGCCCACCGGAAGGCGCTGGCGGCGGGTGCTGCGGCGCGCGCGTGGCGCTGGCGCGCGCTGGCGGTGCTGGCCTGTGTGTTGAGTTGCCTGAGCAACGTGGTAGGCGCCATCGTGCCGGCGATTGTGCTCGCGCACGACTCGTGCCTGCATGGGGCCGGCCGCGGCTCGGACCCGGCTTCGGAGCATGCGCACCCCGCGCGGCCGGCCTGCAGTTGGTACCTGTTGCCCATAGGGCTGGTGACGGTGGTCATCAAGAAGGTGGCGGACCATCTGGCGCGGCCTGTCGGGTGGGTTGCCGAGGGGACGGACCTCTCGATCGCGGCCCGGTTGCTGACGATTCCCGACACGTTCTGGCTCAATGTGCGCACCCTCTTGTGGCCGCGCCATCTGGCGGTGATCTATCCGGCGCAGGTCCCCACCGGGATACTCGAACCCGGCGTCATTCTCGGCGTCGTTCTGATCGGGGCCGTGGCGGCATGGATCGGGTTCAGCCGGCGGCGCCGGCCCTTGCTCTGTTTCGGATTTGTGTGGTTTGTGCTGGGGCTTGCGCCCAGCGCGCAGATCCTGCCGCATCATATCTTTCGCGCGGACCGGTTTCTGTACCTGCCTTTGGCTGGGCTGGCGCTGGCCGTGAGCGCCGGGCTGGGTGTGTGGCCGCGCCGGGCGGCGTTGCGGCGCCCGGTGCTGGGCGTTGCGGTCCTGCTGTTGGCGGGGCTTGGTTTTCTCAGCGCCCGGCGTGCCGCCGTGTGGCGCGACAGCCTGACGCTGTTTCGGGACTGCCTCCAGACGCATCCCGAATCCGTCAAGGCCCTGGTGAATGTGGGCGACGCCCTGTTGCGCGAGGGGCGCCTGGCGGAAGCCATGCCGGCCTTCAGCCGTGCGTTGGCGCTTGATCCGGACGATGCGGACGCGCATTTCAACTGCGCGAACGCGCTGCTCAAGGCGGGCTCGATCGAGCTAGCGGCGTTTCACTACTCCCAAGCGGTTGCCCTTTTCCCCGCGCACGTTCGCGCCCACAACAATCTTGGCACCGTGCTGCTGCGAAAGAGAGAACTGGCGGCGGCGGAGCGGCATTTCCGCCATGCCGTTCAGGTTGACCCGCGGAACGTTGACTACCGCTGCAATCTGGGCGCCGTGCTGGCGGATCTCGGGCAGTTGGACGCCGCGTTGACGGAGTTGCGCGAGGTGCTCGAGCTCTTTCCCGGCAGCACGGCGGCGCGGTTCAACATGGGGTTGATCCATGCGCGCAAGGGCGATTGGCAGGCGGCACGCCGTTGTTACGAAGACGTGCTCGCTCGCGACGCGGCCCACTTCCCCGCCGCGTACCAACTGGGCCGGCTGCTCGCGCGGCAAGGCGACCGCGCCGGCGCCATGGCGGCGCTTGCCCGGGCCGTCCAGCTTCGGCCCGACCACGCCGGGGCGGCGGAATTGCTTGCCGAGCTGCGCGCCGGGCAATAGCGGTACGGGCCGAGGAAGGGCTGGGAATGGGGGCGGCGGCGTGGTACGATCTCCGGGGTGGGCCGGGATGTACCGCGGATTCAGGAGCGGAAATGCGTAAGTCTATCGTGCTTGTCGGCATCGCGTTGTTTGTAGGCGGGTTGGCGACCGGTCGGAGGCCGGCCTTTGCGCAGGGCACGGGGGCCGGGCCGGCGGCTTCCTCGTTCACGCTTGGCGCCGTTCTGGATCTCAGCAACGAAACGGTGCGGATCGGACTGGCGCAGAAGTTTGCGCTCGAGCTCGCCGTCGCGCGACTGAACGCGGCGGGCGGCGCCGGCGGGCGCGCCGTGCGGCTGGCGGTTCGCGACACGCGTGGCGACCCGGCGACGGCGGCTGCGCAGATGGCCGCGCTGGCGAGGGAGGAGGGTGCGGTGGCGATTATCGGGCCGACGTCGCCCCGCGCGTTTGCGCGCTGCGCGCGCGCGGCGGGCGAATTGCAGGTTCCCTTGCTCTGCCCCGTGCCGGGCGTTTCGGCCGACCCGCCGGGCGAGGGCGTGACGAACTGGGCCTTCCTGGCCGCGCCGTCCCGGCGCGGTATCATTCGGGCGCTTTGCGCGTATCTGAAGCGGAAGGGCCCGTGGAACGTTGCGCTGGTTGTCGAACAGACGCATGCCGATGTTGTGCCCGGCGTGAAGGAGGACGTTGTCGAGTTCGGGCTGAACCTGCTCGCCGTCGAGTCCTTCACGCGTGACGATCCGGCGCTGGCCGCCCGGATGGACGGGCTCTACGTCCGGCTGCTGCGGGTGCGGGAGACGCCGCGCGATCGGATGCAGGCCGTCTTGTGCTGGGGCGGATTCGACGCGCTGACCGCCGTCGGCACATACGTCCGGACCGAGCGCTGGGGGGTCACGCTGTTGATGGCGCCGGTGGCGGGCGTCCGTTATTTTGTGGGGCAGGACTGGGGCGTAGCCAAGAACGTCCTGTTCCCGGGGCCGAAGGAGATGCCGGAGTCCGCCGTCGAAACCCGGCTGGCCCCGTGGCAGGCGCTGGTGCGTGAAGAGCCGAAAGTCGATGCGCAGACGATCGAGTACGAACCGGCGCTTTTTCCGTACATTCTGGACGCGGCGGCGCTGGCATGCCACGCGGCCGCGAAGGCGGGGTTCGAGCGCGCGGGGATACGCGATGCGATCCGGGCGACGGACGAAATCTGGGGGTTCGCCGGGGTCTATGATTTCACACGGGACGGCATGTGCGGCCTGATGCCCGAAAACGTGGAGATCGCCAAGATCGGCACAACGCGGATCAAGGCGCTGCCCGTCATCTCCCGCCTGCTCGGCGGCGCGGACATTCGGGGTGAAGATCCGTTCAGCTTCTTCGACGTGGGCGCCGATCTGGAAAGGCAGATGCGGCGCGCCAGCCAGGCCGAAGCGCAATGGCCGGGGCTTGAGTGAGGCACGGCGGATACGGACAGGGCGAAAGCCTCGGGCCAACGGCCAAGCGGCTCCGCCGAACGCTCACGCTTTCCCTCACCTTGCCCGGCCGCGGATCAGCGCCATGCCTATCCGGTTGCGTTGGGAGGCGCAGGAGATCGGCGAGCCGTTGCTGCTGACGCTCGGCTTCGACATGGAGGTTGTGTCGGTCAAGGGTCACTTCGAATGAACAGATGATCGATGTGGATCGCTTCCAGCGATTGATTTTCCGGGGTGCGGTCGGTGTCCGCGACCATGATGTAGACCAGCCCCGAGAGGCCGGCCGGCAACGCGGCGGTCTGGGGTTGATCGTCGTCGGCCGCCTTCGTGACGGTGAGCAGGTCGGTGTACAGGTTGTCGTCGGTGGAGTAAGCGAAAACGAAGTCGTCTTCGCCGGCGCCGCTCTTGTAGGCCTCAACGCCCAGGGTCACAACGCTGCCGCCGGTCACGCGGATGGTCCACTTGTGGGTCAGTCTGCTGTATCGGTTATCCGGTTTGCCCTTTCCCGGCTCTTCCGTGAGGGTTTCGCAGATGTCGTCGCTCGCATGTGTGGCGGTGCAGTCGTTTTGCACCGTACCTTGCTCCGGAAGATCCTGCTCGGCGAGGTCAACCACCGGGCCGGCTTCGACGACGGCCACGGTGGCGGCGCGGATGTTGTCGTCGGTATCCGTTTCGCCGGCCACAGGCCCGGCGTCGGCTCTGAAGAGATGATCACCGAGCGGCGTCGTGCCGCCTGTTTGCCAGTCGAAGTCTACTACGGCGGAAGCCCCACAGGCCAGCGCGACTTGCTGGGTGTACGCCGTCTCCTCGGTGAGGTTTTGGAGGACGACGCTGAACGTTTCGGCGAAGGTCCCCTCGTTCACGACGTGGACCGCTATGGCCGCCGTTTGGCCTTGCGCCACGGTCGCAGGCGCCTCCACGGCTGTGACGGCGACGTCGTGCGTTTCGTCGCCAGAGAGGATGGTGACGGAGTCGATGACCGTCAGGTCGTTTCGCACGGCCCAGATGTTCAATGTTGCCGGCGTGGCGTCGATGACGCAATGGTGAAAGCCGCTCTCGGCCGAAATGCTGTAGGGGTTGGGGGTCACGCCGACGCTGTACAGAGGCGCGCCGCCGCCACCTGTTACGATGTAGGACACGCCGTCCTTGTAGCTCCGTTCATAGACGTGATCGTGGCCGTTAAAGACGAGTTGTACGTTATGGGCCTCGAACAGCGGCACGAGGTTCGTCTGAACTTCAAAATCCCCTCCGTGCGGCGCGGAACTGTAGGCCGGGTGATGAAAAACCACGATTCGCCATGCGGCATTCACGGCTTCTGGCGAATCGAGATCGGCCAGAAGCCACTGATACTGCGAACTGCCGGGCGAGAAGTCCTGGCAAGAGTCAAGCACGATGAAGTGCGCGCATCCATAGTTGAACGAGTACCACGCTTCCGTGCTGGAACCGGACTCTTGGGCGGGAACGCTGAAGAAGTCGTAGTACCACTGACTGTTGTTCTCGTGGTTGCCGAGAGCTGGGAACATCGGCGTCGTGCTCATCAGGGGGAATGCCGGGTCAAAGAACTCGGGCGCCCACTCCTCGTAAAGAGTCCCGTTGTTCACGAGATCGCCGGTGTTTAGCACGATCGCAGGGCTGTTCTGGAGGATGGCGTCGACGACTTGCGCATGATCGGTCGGATAGGTGCGGCAGTCTCCGTACGCGACGAACCGGAACGAGGCGCCGTCAGGCGCGGCCGTGTGGAAGGTGTAGTCGGCGCTGGCGGTTGAGCCGGATGCCACCCGGTAGTGGTACAGCGTGTCCGCCTGGAGGCCCGTGATGGCCATCTCGTGCACGTTGACTTCCGTCGTGTCTTCCACGCTCGACCCGTAGCCGTCGGTGGGGCCGAAATCCACGCGGCTGGAAGCGGCGAATTTGGTTTCCCACATGATCGTGATGCCGGCGGGTTTCGGATTCTGAAGATAGGGGCCCTTCAGGATCCGATTCCTGGGTGCGGCGTCAGCGGCGAGCGACAGACCGAACAGAGACAGAGCGAGAATGGATCTCGGACCGGACAGGGCGCGTCTCATGGGGTAGGAACCTCCTGTTTGCGCGGAATACGGCCTTTGGACTAAACGTACCGGCGACCTTACCCAAGTAAGATCGGGCTGTATCTTCGTATATGATCAGGAGGGCGTCAAGACCCAAAAGGAGAAATATTCGTAGTGGGCCAAGAGTCTTGGGGCAGGCGCGAAGCTGTCCTCCAGGGGCGGATCCGCCTATGGCGGAAACGCCTCCTTGCGGCTGATCTGCACCGCCGGCAGCGTGCAGGTTTCATCACTCAGACGGAAGCCGTGCCGCCCGTCGTCATACTTCCCTCGTCTTTTTTGGCTTCGTCGTTTGCGTTGCCTGCCGAAGATCGCCATATCCGCAAACCCGGGCACTCAGGCCGGGCTTGCCCCGCGGCATCGGACGTG
The DNA here is from genome assembly GCA_016929905.1 of Kiritimatiellia bacterium. Taxonomy (GTDB): domain Bacteria; phylum Verrucomicrobiota; class Kiritimatiellia; order JAFGHX01; family JAFGHX01; genus JAFGHX01. The sequence continues at coordinate 78,041 of JAFGHX010000462.1, read as the reverse complement.
CGGGAGGCAGGCGCTGAGTCGTGCGCGCAGTCGCTCGAGTTCGCGGGCGTCGGCCGGGCCCGGGCTCGCGCCGCCTGCGTCTCGGCACGCCTGCAGTACCAGGCTCCCGCCCCCTGCCGCCGCGACGGCAGCGGCCGTTGCCTCGAGATCCGCCGGCGTGAGGATTCGCCTGTAGACCGTCGTGCGGAGCTCGTGCGCGACCCCCGACTCGAGCACCACCGCCAGGCTCTTGAAGGCCAGCGTTCCGGACTGCGGGTCGCCCGTGATTCGGGGGTAGAGCGCCCGCGGGCCCTTGATGTCGAGTGCGACCCAGTCGAGCAGCCCGGCGGCGATAAGCTCGCGCAGGAACTCCGGCGCGTAGCCGGCGGTATGCAGCCCCGCCGCGAATCCGATCGCGCGCGTGTGGCGCAGGGCGCCGGCCAGTGCGGGCTGCATCAGCGGTTCCCCGCCGCTGAACACGATCCCGTCGATGAACCCGCGCCGGGCCGACAGCCGCTCGACCACCGCATCCCACGGCAGACGGCCGGGACGGACAACGGGCTGGAGCGACCGGTTATAGCAGTAGGGGCACCGCCACGGACAGCCCTGGACGAACACGGTGGCGCAGATTCTGTCCGGCCAGTCGACGGTCGAGAAGGGCGTCAGGTCGGCGATCGCGAGCTCGCCGGCCGGAGCGGATGATGCGTCCGCCACGCTCACGGGAGAGCCTTGTCCGCCACGAACCACTTCCGGTCGGCGTGCTCGCGTTTCTTGCCGATATTGAACTCCGAGACGGGCCGGTGGTAACCCATGACGCGGGTCCACACTTCGCAGGACGCCCCGCAGTTCGGGCACTTCTGCTGCTCCCCGTTGAGGTAGCCGTGCCGTTCGCAGATGGAGAAGACGGGGGTAATCGTCAGGTACGGCACACGAAATCGTTCCAGCGTCCGGCGCACGAGATTCTTGCACGCCTGCGCCGACTCGATCCGTTCGCCGAGATAGAGGTGAAAGACCGTGCCGCCGGTGTACTGGCGCTGCATGTCTTCCTGCAGGACGAGGGCTTCGAACGGATCGTCGGTGTAGCCGACGGGCAACTGCGAGGAGTTGGTGTAGTACGGCGCCTCCGGGGTGCCCGCCTGGCGGATGTCGGGATACCGTTTCTGATCCTCCTTTGCCAGCCGATAGGTGGTTCCTTCCGCCGGCGTGGCCTCGAGGTTGTAGAGGTTCCCCGTCTCCTCCTGGAAGTTGACGAGCTGCTCGCGGATGTGGGAGAGGAATTCGATCGCCAGCGCCTTGCCGGATTCGGAGGCGATCGTTTCGGCGTCGTCGGTGAAGTTGCGGATCATCTCGTTGATGCCGTTGACGCCGATGGTGGAGAAATGGTTCCTCAGCGTGCCGAGATACCGTTTGGTGTAGGGCAGCAACCCATGATCGATCAGCCGCTGCACTTCTTTGCGCTTGATCTCCAGGCTGCTCTTGGCCAGGTCGAGGAGGTGATCGAGCCTGGCGAACAGGGCGGCCTTGTCGCCCTTGTGAACGTATCCGAGCCGGGCGCAGTTGATGGTGACTACGCCGATCGAGCCGGTCTGTTCGGCGGACCCGAACAGGCCGTTGCCGCGCTTCAGCAGTTGGGTCAGGTCGAGCTGCAGCCGGCAGCACATGGAGCGGACCATGCCGGGATCGAGGTCGGAGTTGAGGAAGTTCTGGAAGTAGGGCAGGCCGTACTTGGCGGTGAGGTCGAACAACGCATCGGCGAGCGGTCCGTCCCATTTGAAATCGGGCGTGACGTTATAGGTGGGGATCGGGAAGGTGAAGATCCGGGCCTTGTCGTCGCCGGTACTCATGGTTTCGATGTAGGCCCGGTTGATCATGTCCATCTCGTCCTGCAGCTCGCCGTAGGTGAACGGCATTTCCTCGCCGCCGATGTGCGGGTGTTCCGCTCGCAGGTCGGCCGGACAGGTCATGTCGAACGTCAGGTTCGTGAACGGTGTCTGTGTCCCCCAGCGCGAGGGGACGTTGAGGTTGAAGATGAACTCCTGGATGGCCTGGCGCACCCCTTCGTAGGAGAGGTGGTCCTTGCGGACGAAGGGGGCGAGATACGTGTCGAACGAGCTCAGCGCCTGGGCCCCGGCCCACTCGTTCTGGAGGGTCCCGAGGAAATTCACTACCTGGCCGACGGCGCTGGAAAGGTGCCGGGGCGGCGCGGCGTCCACCTTGCCCGGCACGCCGTTGATGCCTTCGCGCAGGAATGTACGCAGCGACCAGCCCGCGCAGTAGCCCGAGAGCATGTCCAGATCGTGGATGTGGAAATCGCCGGCGCGGTGTGCCTCGCCGATTGCGCGCGGGTACACGTGACTGAGCCAGTAGTTGGCGACCACCTTCCCGGCCACGTTCAGGATCAACCCGCCGAGCGAGTAGCCCTGGTTGGCGTTGGCGTTGACGCGCCAGTCCGCCTGCTGCAGGTACTCGTTGACCGTCAGAATGGAATCCACCCGGGTGCGCCTGTCGCCGCGCAACCGCGCGCGGTTCTCCCGATAGATAATGTAGGCGCGCGCCGTCTTGAAGTGGTTGGCCGTGATCAGGGTCTGTTCCACGATGTCCTGGATGTCTTCCACGTGCGGCAAGGCATCCGGAAAACGGAACTCGAGAACCTTGATCACCTGCGCGGTGAGCAGTTTCGCCTCCGCCTGCCCGAACTCCTGGGTCGCCTGACCCGCGCGCAGGACGGCCGACTCGATGCGCAGCGGATCGAACGCGACGGTGCGTCCGTCGCGTTTGATCATGAACTCCAGGATGTGATGGGGCAGGTCGGCCGTGAAACTCGTCGCCGGAACAGAATGATCGCGTACGGGTCGATCCTGAATGGAAGGCATCTGTGCTGAACTCCCGGGAGCCGAGGCGGTTGGTGGATTGGTGAGAACTGGTTTTCGGCCAGCGCTCGGAATCTGACCTTAGCACCGGCCGAAATCGGTAGGCAAGGAAAAAACGAAGGGCCCCCGTTTTTTTTGAAAACAGCCCTTCACGCGCGCTTGCGCAATCGAGAAAAAGGCGGGTTTTTCCCGTGATTGGGTATCCGATGGGTACAAAAGCCGTGTGTGATACTGTGGCGCGGTACGGGACAAAGCACCTACAATTGCCCGACGATCTCTTCAAGCACGTCCTCGGTGGTGACCAGGCCGGTGACCTGAAGGTCGTCCGCGGTGACGAGGCACATCTGCTGGCGCAGGAGCCGCATCTGCGGGAGGATCTCGTCGACGGGCATTCTTTCCTGGATGAAACGGGCCGGGCGCATGTAGTCGGCGACGGTCGCCTCGTGATTGGTGTCGGGCGCGGTGAACACGTCGAAGATGTTGACGATTCCGACGAAGTGCGATTCTTCGTTGTCGTACACGGGGAGGCGAGTGACGCCGGCGGACTTGGCGGTTTTGAGCAGGTCGGGCAGCAACGTGGAGCTGTTGACCGAGACCATCTTCTCGCGCGGGATCATGATTTCTCTGGCCGTCTTGCCGGACAACTCGAAGACGCGGTGGATCATCTGCCGTTCGGCGGGCGAGAGGACGCCGTTCTTTTCTCCCTCGCGGGCGAGGAGTTTGAGTTCGTCGCGCGTGACGAACGGCGTACGTGCGCGGCTGAAGTCGCGGCCTTTGGGCACCAGCAACTTGGCGATGGCGGTGATGACCGCGCCGATCGGCCGCAGCACGATCCAGGACAGGCGCAGCGGCACGACGAACAGGAGGCAGCGCCGCAGCGGTTGGCTTTGGAACCAGGCTTTGGGCAGATACTCGCACAGCGCGACGAGCAGGATGGTCATCACCACGCCCGAGAGCGGGTTGCCCCACGGGCCGAGCAGCGCGGTGGCCACGCTGGCGGCCAGAATGGCCGCGGTCTCGACGCAGATGTTTGTGCCGACCAGGGTGGTGCCCAGCAGCCGGTCGGGATGATCGATGAAATTCTGGAGCAGCCTGGCCCCGCGGCGTTTTTCCTTCAGCAGGTGGCGCAGGCGCATGCGGTGAATGGAGATCAGGCCGGTCTCCATGCCGGAGAAGAAGGCCTCTCCGATCATGCAGATGGCGATGACGGCCAGTTGGGCCCAGAGCATGGCGGTCAGGTTCAGTCCTCCATCAAATCGTCGTCCGGCGGTTCGATTTTCTCGAGCACGACGAGCGTGACGCGGCGCCTGCGGACCTGGCGCACGGTGGCGCGGCAGTTTTGGGCCTGGACGGTTTCGCCCGGTTTCGGGAAGCGCTCCGCCTGGGCCGTGACCCAGCCGGCGATACGGTCGGCGCCTTCCTCCTCCAGCCGCATGTCCAGTTCGTAGTTGATATCCTCGAGGCTGGCGTTTCCGTCCACGAGCCAACTGTTATTGCCGAGCGGTTCGATCATCGGTTTCTTCTCGCCGTATTCGTTCTCGACTTCCTCGGAAATCTCCTCGAGAATGTCGCCTCTCGTGATGAGGCCGGCTGTTCCGCCGTACTCGTCTTCGACGATGGCTACGCGCCGGTTGTCCTTTTGGAAGCGGGCAAGGATTTTGTCCAGCGGCGCGGTTTCGGGCACGTGGTAGGGCGGAATGGTGGCTTCTTCGAGCACATGGTCCGGGTCCAGCAGGTACGCCCGCACGTCCAGGAATCCTTTCACCTTGTCCAGGTTTTCTTCGTAGACGGGCAGGTAGCGGAACCGGGCTTTGCGGCTGATCTCCTCGTAGGGGGTCGGGTCGGCGTCCAGGTCGATGCCGAGCAGGTCCACGCGCGGCGTCATGACATCGCGCGCCTCGATATCCTCGAGCCGGATGATGCCGTCGACCATCGACCGCTCTTCGCTGTCCAACACGCCTTCCTCCTGGCTGGCGCCGACCACGCTGCGGAATTCCGCCTCCGTCAGCCCTTTGGCGCGCGGCCGGAAGTGCGTTTCGAGCAAACGGGTAATGGACTCCAGCACGATACGCAGCGGCGCGAGAATCTTGGCCACGACGGGCAGGATGGGGGAATACAGGACGGCCATCTGTTCCGGGCGCGCGATTGCCAGGCGTTTCGGGGCGACTTCCCCGAAGATCAGAAGCAACGTCGGCATGGCCGGCAGCGCGATCGCCTCGCCGCTCCAGCCGTGTTCGGCCAGGTTGTAGATCTCGACCAGGCGCACGGCCAGCGCGTAGCCGACGATCGATGCGGCCACATTCACGATCGTATTGCCGATCAGGATGGTCGACAGCGGCCGCGTCGGGAATGCGAGCAGGCTTTGAACGCGCTGCGCCGCGGCGGGGTGTGCCTTCTTGATGCGGTGGATCTGGATCGGATTGAGTGAGAACAGAGCCGTTTCGGCACTGGAGAAGAATGCGGAACACCCAAGCAGCAGGACCAGTGCCGCGAACTCGATGAACACAACCAATGGTATCATGACGTCAGTCGAACTGTGCCGGCGGGTCCCCAGCAGGGAACCCGTTGCCCACCCGTATGCTCCTGCCGATCCGATTGGCAGATGGTCCCGGGGCCGGTCTGGCGCGCGCGGCCGGATGCGTGGCGGCGGTCGTGACCGCGCCACTTCGGGAAACCAGAGGTGGAACTCATACCGCGCCCCGGTCCGGGGGCGGTACACGCAGCCCTTATCTGACATCCTCCTTTCTCGGAAGCCGTTCCCGACAAGCGCGCCTGGACGGAGCGCGCATACCAGGCTGAGTATCTCATAGCGCCGCGGAAAACGCAACACCCTATCGGGGCGCGGCGGGGCGGCCGTTTCTACTCTGTCTCCGGCCCCGCCGGGCTCGTGGCGGCGGGGGGGGGCGGCGCACTGAGCACCTCGACCTCATCCACCCGCAGCAGTGTTCGGTGCCGGGCGGGATACGTGCGGACCTCCAGGTCCTTGATGGTCCACCTGTCATCGATCTTCTTGACGGTCTTGATGGAGAGCCGCCGCCGGATGTGGCCGTCGGTGTCGTATTCGGCGGCGCGAAGCACCATGCGGAACTTCCTGTCGATCCAGATCCTAAGAGTCCCGTGCGGCCCGCCCGCATCGTCCGCGCCGGCGGCCGGCACGACGACCACGTAACACGCGCGGCCTTTCACGGTGTCGCGGCCCTCGGTTCGCGCATCGCGCGCCCAGAGAAAGGAGAGGCTGAGATCGGCCCATGTCAGGTCGGTCCCCTTGATCGAGGCCGACAACTCGGGCGGCGGCGCCGGCCTTGGCGGGTCGCCCACCTCGTAGAGGTAGCTCGGCTCGGCGTCCTGGCGGCGTTTGACCGTCAGCCGTTCGGGCTCGCCGCCGAACGCGTCGCGAATGGTGTAGCTGGCCGCCGGCGGGTCCGCGCCCCAGTCGAGCACGATCTCGGTGTTGAGCGTGCATTCCGTCCGGCCCCCGGGCGTCCTGGACTGCAGCCGCCCCGTCATGCGGGTTCGCTCGCGCGGCAGGCGGGCGACGGCGTCGTTCAACAACTCGCGTGCCGGCGGGAGATCGGACGGCAGTCTGTGCCAGCCTAAAGGCATATCTTCAGCCTGCACCGGGAAGGGGGCATCCGGCCCGTTCTCCGGCAAGGCTGCGGGTTCGCCACGGGCGGCGCACGCATGCCCCAGTATCGCAACGCCGAGAACCGCGGACGCGAATCTCTTCATCGTGGCCTGCCATTTTGCGTTTGGCAACATGAGTTGGAGTGGAAATAATAGGGCGTCGCAGGCCCGCGCGAAAGCCAAAACTTGCGCGCGCGCTGTCGGAATGGACGCAAGGACCGTGAGCGAAGAGAACCTGAACCGAAATCCGGAATCGAAGGCCGCGGGATCGGGCGGCCGCGCAGGCGCGCTGAGCTGGGGGTTGCGCGCGGCGCTGTTGCTGGCTGTCGCGGCCGTGTTCGCGCGTGCCTCGGGCGCCGGTTTCGTCGGCTACGACGACGACAGGCACGTGCTGGACAACCCTCTCATCCGCGAGCTGAGCATGAAGAATCTGGCCCGTATCCTCTCCCCCGGCGCCTCCACCAGCTACTATCCGGTCCGCACGCTCTCTCTGGCGGCGGACCACCTTGTCTGGGGGCTTGACCCGCGCGGGTATCATCTCGCCAATGTCGCGCTGCACGCTGCGAACGTGTTCTGGGTCTTCGCGATCGGACGGCGCCTGGCGCGGCGCGAACCGGCGCGCGGCGCCCGGGGCTGGCCTGCGTTGGCCGTCTTTCTGGGCGCCGCTTTCTTTGCCGTGCATCCCGTCATCGTCGAGCCCGTCATGTGGGTCTCCGGCCGGGAAGAGTTGCTGATGGCGTTCTTCGTGCTGGCCGCGTTGTGGTTCCATATGGATCCCGGTGTCCACGAGGAGGTACGCCACGCGGGTATCCGCCGGCTGACCTCCGTATCGTGCGCGGCGCTCGCCTGCCTGAGCAACGTGGCGGCGGCAGTCGTGCCCGTGCTGGCGGCCGCCTGGGACATGACCATGCCGAAGCCCGCAGGCCGGTCCGTTGGCAAGCGGCTCGCGCTGATCGTCGGACGGACCTGGCCGCTGTGGCTCATGGCGGCCGCCGCTGTCGCGCTCAAGGCGTATGCCTATACGCTGCCGGATCCCCGCGGCGAGGACCGGGTTGTGCCGTTGCTCACGATCCCGGCACGAAGTCTGACGGTTCTGAACACGGTCCGGCTCAATCTTACAGCGATCCTGTGGCCCCGGGCGCTCAGCCCGATTTATCCCTTCATGGTACCGGCCGGCCCGGCGGAGCCGGGTGTGTTGGCGGGGTTGTGCCTGCTCCTCCTTGCCGCATGCGGGCTCTGGTTGGTTCGGCGCAATCGCCCACTCCTGTTCGGATTCCTGTGGGTTCTAATCGCACTGGGCCCGGCGGCGCAGGTTGTGCCGCATCACATTCAACGGGCGGATCGCTTCCTCTATCTGCCGATCGCCGGTCTTGCCGTAGCGGCCGGCCTGGCCCTGGCACGTGTGAGTCGGGCGGCGCGTGCGCCCTGTGCCGGGGCGCTCGCGGTGCTGCTCGCCGTTCTTGGTGTGGCCGCATGGCGGCAGACGGCGTACTGGCACGATCCCGTTTCGTTGTTCTCCCGGGTCTTGGACCTGCATCCCCGCTCTCACGTTGGGCATTACAACCTCGCCATCGCGTTGGCCCGCCGTGGCGACACCGAACGGGCTTTGGCGCACTACCGCGAGGCGATCCGTATCGAACCCGCGTTCGCCGATGCGCACTACAACCTGGGTAACCTGCTCAGGGACGCCGGCCGCACATCCGATGCGTTGCCGCACTATGCCGAGGCCGCCCGCCTCAAACCTGACCGGGCGGATGTCTACAACGAGCTGGGACAGATTCTGTTTGAAACGGGACATTCGGCCGATGCCGAGCGGTATTACACCCGGGCTCTGGCGCTGGACCCCTATTTCCAGCAGGCGCGCAACAATCTTGGCGTAGCCGCCGCGGCGCGGCGGCAGTTTGACGATGCGATCCGGCATTTCTCCGAGGCGCTCACGCTCGATCCCGGCTACGCCGTCGCCCACAAGAATATCGGGTTTGCACTGCTCGAAAGCGGAAGAAACGAGGACGCGCGTGTTCACTTCTCGCGCGCGCTCGCCATCCGGCCCGACATGGATGCCGCGCGGCTCGGACTGCAACGGGCATGCGCCGAGGCCGCCGACAAGTAGGGGGAGGCGGTAGCGGAAGAGCACAACATTGGCGGGTTGTGGGGCCGCTCTGCGAGCGGCCGGGACCGTGCGTAGAGCGATCCCACAACGGTTTCAGGTGCCGTGGGCCGTTGTTCAGGGGGCGGTGTGCTGAGACGGCGGGAATAGGGAGCGCCCGAATTGGGTCTATATAGTAAGGAAAGAAGCGCATGCGATTTGACCACAAGTGGCAGGCGATGAGCGCTGTAGCCGTGCTGACGGCGGCCGTCACGGTCCTGTTCCTGCCCACGGTTGGCTACGATTTCGCCTTTTATGACGACAACTACCAGGTGCTCGAGAACCCCCTGATTCGGGACTTGGGGCCGAGCGGGCTGGCGCGGATGTTCAGCGGCTTTTCGCTCACGAGCTACTATCCCATGCGGCTGCTGTCTTTTGCGGTCGACTACCGGCTCTGGGGGTTGAAGCCGGCGGGGTATCACCTGACGAACGTTTTGATCCATGTGTTGAACAGCATACTGGTTTACCTCCTGTGCCTGCGTCTTCAGAAGGCTGGGCAAAGCCGCACGGACGGCGAGCTGGAGCCGGCGCGCCGGCGGGGCAAAGGGGGTTCGATCGTGGCCACACGCTTCGTGTGGGCGATGGCGTTCGCGCTGCTGTTCGGCGTGCACCCGGTGGCTGTCGAGCCCGTGGCGTGGATCGGGGGCCGGGAAGAACTGCTGATGTTGTGCTTTCTGCTGTGCTCCGTGCACCTGCAGGTGCGTGCGATGGAATTGGAGGGGGACGCCCCGCGGGACTCGGGCAGGCGCAGAGCCGTGCTGCGCGTGCTGGCTGTGTTTGCGGCGGCGCTGGCCTGCCTGAGCAACGTGTTGGGGGCCATTGCGCCTTTCCTGGCCGTTGCGCTCGAGTTGTGTCTGGGCGGGCGCGAAGGCTTGCCGTCCTGCAAACGGGCGTTGCGCGTGGCCGGGCGGACCTGGGCGTACTGGCTGTTGGCGGCGGCCGCCATCGTACTGAAGAAGATCGGGGCGACGCTCGATGTGCACCATGAGGTGGTGGACCGGGTGGCCATGACGGTTCCGCAACGGGTGTTGACGGCGGTCGGCCTGTACGGCTTGAATCTTCGGACGCTTGGGTGGCCGGCCCACCTCGCCGTGATGTATCCCAAGCGGGTGGTCGAGTCTGCGCTGACGCCCGGCGTGGCGGGCGGGCTGGCGGCGGCCGCGTTGACGGTTTGGGCCGGCTGGTTGGGGCGTCGCAATCGCCTGTTTCTTCTAGGGTTGTGTTGGTTCCTGGTCTCCCTGGCGCCCAGCGCGCAACTGATTCCGCATCACATTTTGAGGGCGGACCGTTTTCTCTACTTGCCGCTGGTCGGCGCCGTTCTTGCCTTGCGATTCGGGTTGGAGCGCGTACGCCGCCTGCGCGGTTATGGCGGCGTCGCGGGCCTGTGCCTGCTGGGATGCGCCGGGCTCTTGTGGGTGCGCAGCGCGCTGCACCGGCCGATCTGGCGCGACAGCGTGAAACTGTTCCGGCACGAACTGGCCGCGGACAACGACAATCTGGTCGCGCACTATAACCTTGCGAACCTGCTTGCCCGGGACGGGCGCCGCGAGGAAGCGGCCCGGCATTACGCGGAGGCGGTTCGCATCAGGCCCGATTTCGCCACCGGCTACAGCAAGCTGGCGGCCGTCCTCACGGAACTGGGCCGGCTCGACGAAGCGATGCGGCATTACTCGGCGGCCATCGCCCTGCGCACGGACGACGCGGACCTGTACAACAACTTCGGCGCGGCGCTCGCGGCCAAGGGCGATGTGGCCGCGGCGCTCGGACATTACTCCACCGCGCTGCGGCTCAACCCGGAGCACAAGAGCGCGCATTGCAACCTGGGCGTGGCGCTCGACGCCATGGGCCAGCCGTTCGACGCGGCCGCGCAGTATGTCGAGGCGCTGAGGATCGATCCCGAGTATGCGGACGCCCACAACAACCTCGCCATTATTCTGGCGCGGCAGGGCCGCGCGGCGGACGCGATTCGGCATTATTCGGCTGCACTGCAGACGAAACCCGATTACCCCGACGCTCACTACAATATCGGTGTCGTCCTGCTCGAACTGGGGCGGCGCGACGAGGCCGTCGCGCACTTCTCCGAGGCGCTCGGCCTCAAGACCCCGTTTCCCCAGGCCGAGCGGGCGTTGCGCATGGCGATCGGGGGTGAAGACGCTTCGGGCGCGGCCGTGCGGTGAAAGCCGCCGCCCCGATCGCGGGCTGTGCGGAGCCGGGTCCAGGGGCGAGCCGCGTACTGGCGGGCGGCTCGGCACAGCCTCGCCCTCCAGCAGAAGGGACGCCAAGCGTTCCGTAAGGATTGGCGACAGACTCCGAACCTGGCGCTGGGGCGCGGCTTCCGAGCCGTCGGCGCGACAGGTTGGCGGGCGCAGCGCGACTACGCCCTGGGGGCTTCGTCGCGCAAGCGGCGCTTACGACAAAGCTTCATGCTGGCCATATCCGGTCAGCGAGATCTGACCGCTCGTGTACCGGGGGCTGCCTGTTGGCCCACTACGGCCCGGCGGGGAGTGGGGCGGTATGGAGCAGCCGGATCCGGCGCGGGTTGAGCCAGCGCCTGCCGGCCTCCTTGGGGAGGATGCGTGCGACGTCGACGCGTCGCCCCTGCACGGTATAGTAGGCGCGCCATGGCCCGACGCGCAGGCGGTAGCCGGAAAAGCGTGGTGAGAGAATCCGCTTGATCCGGCTGCGGCTCTGCCGGCAGGGGGCGGTGGCGAGGTAAGTGTCCAGCGCGTCGGTGATCTGCAACTGGTCGAACCGGCGCATGCGGGCGAGGTCGTCCCAGGCCTCCTGCCGCAGGTTCACCCTGTAGTCGCTCATGCGCTCCCTGTTCTTCGGTGCAGCTTTCGGCCACCCATTATGTGCCCGGCTCGCGGCATGTCAATGTCCGATGGAGGTTGACAGCGGGAAATCCCGCGTATAGATTTCGGGTTCCACGCAACACACACAGAGAAAGGGGCACGTTGTGCAAGGGAGCAAGCCGACAGGGATGTTTGCTGCGCTGTTGTTGTTGGGAAGCGCCGCACAGGCGCTGGCCGCCGAGGGCGCGGTTTCGACTTCGGCGATACGGGGTGTCTGGTGGGTGGCGCCGGCGGCGTCAGTGTTCGCGTTGTTCGCGGCGCTGCTCTTTTATATGAAGATGATGGCCGCCGACGAAGGCAACGCACAGATGCGCGAGATCGCCGGCCATGTGCGCGAAGGGGCGATGGCCTATCTGTTCCGTCAGTATAAGGTCGTCACGATGGTGTTCGTCGTGTTGCTTGTCATTCTGGCCGCGCTGGCGTTGGCCCACATTCAGAACCCGTTTGTGCCGATCGCCTTTCTGACCGGCGGCTTCTTCTCGGGGCTGTGCGGCTATCTGGGCATGAAGACGGCGACGAATGCCTCTTCGCGCACCGCGCAGGGGGCCAGCAAGAGTCTGAACCAGGGCTTGCAGGTGGCGTTTCGCTCGGGCGCGGTGATGGGGCTCGTGGTCGTCGGGTTCGGCCTGCTCGATATTTGCCTGTGGTACTGGATCCTCGACCAATTCGTCTACACCGCCGAGCGGTTGAACGCGGCGGAGCCCTGGAAATTCCTGGGGATGACGCTTGTGCCCGCCGGCTGCACGGCGACCGACAAGCTGGTGCACATGACCACCACGATGATCACCTTCGGGATGGGCGCCTCGACCCAGGCCCTGTTCGCGCGTGTCGGCGGCGGGATCTACACGAAGGCCGCCGATGTCGGCGCGGACCTGGTCGGCAAGGTCGAGGCCGGGATTCCGGAGGACGATCCCCGCAACCCGGCCACGATCGCGGACAACGTCGGCGACAACGTCGGCGATGTGGCCGGCATGGGGGCGGACCTGTACGAGTCCTACTGCGGCTCGATTCTCGCGACCGCCGCCCTCGGCGCGGCGCTCGGCGCGCAGGCGCTCGACTTCCGGCTGGCGATCAACTACGTGACCGCCCCGATGATCGTCGCGGGGATCGGCACGATCCTCTCGGTGCTCGGGATCTGGGCCGTGCGCTGCCGGGAGGGCGCCACGCAGAAGAACCTGTTGCGCGCCCTGCTCACGGGTACGCTTGGCAGTTCGCTCGCGATCATTGTCGTCATGATCCTGCTGTGGCGGGCGCATATCGTGCCCGGCGGCATCGTGGGGTCCGTCATCACCGGCCTGCTCGCCGGCGTGATCATCGGGCAGTTGACGGAGTTTTACACCTCCGACGAATACAGGCCGACCCAGAACCTGGCGAACGAGGCGAAGATGGGCCCGGCTACCGTGATCATCGACGGGCTTGCCACCGGCATGTTCTCCGCCGGGCTGCCGGTGCTCACCATCGTGATCGGCATCGTCTGCGCGTTCGGGTTCGCCGGCGGCTTCGGCAATCTGAGCCTGGGCCTGTACGGGATCGGGTTCGCCGCCGTCGGCATGCTTTCCACCCTCGGCATCACGCTGGCGACCGACGCCTACGGGCCGATCGCCGACAACGCCGGCGGCAATGCCGAGATGGCCGGGCTGGGTCCGCAGGTGCGCGAGCGCACGGACGCGCTCGACGCGCTGGGCAACACCACCGCGGCGACGGGGAAGGGGTTTGCCATCGGGTCCGCCGCCCTGACGGCGATGGCGTTGATCGCCGCGTTCATCGAGGAGGTCAAGATCTGGGTCGGCAAGCTGGCCGGCCCCGAGGGCACGTTCCAGATCGGGAAAGAGGTGCTCTCGCGCGCGGAAGCGACGAAGGCCGGCATCATGGATTTTGTGCGGGCCTACGAGCTGCATCTGATGAACCCGCTCCTGCTCTGCGGCCTGTTCCTCGGCGGCATGATGGCGTTCGTGTTCTGCGCCATGACCATGAAGGCCGTCGGCCGCGCCGCGGGGGCGATGGTCAACGAGGTCCGGCGCCAGTTCAAGGAGATGCCCGGCATCATGGAAGGCACGACCAAGCCCGACTACGCCAACTGCGTCGCCATCTCCACCGCCGGCGCGCAGCGCGAAATGATTGTCCCCTCGCTGCTGGCCATCATCGTGCCGTTCGCGACCGGGCTCGTGCTCGGCGTGCCCGGCGTCATCGGCCTGCTCGCCGGCGGCCTGTCCTGCGGGTTCGTGCTCGCGACCATGCTGAACAATGCGGGCGGCGCGTGGGACAATGCCAAGAAGTACATCGAGAAGGGCAACCTCGGCGGAAAGAAACTGCCGGACGGCAGCAAGAACCCCGTCCATGCCGCCGCGGTGATTGGCGATACCGTCGGCGACCCGTGCAAGGATACCAGCGGCCCGTCGCTCAACATCCTCATCAAGCTGATGAGCATGGTCGCGATCGTCTTCTCGCCGGTCTTCGTCAAGTTCTCGCCCGTCGTCCAGAAGTGGCTGGGAATCGTGACCCGGTAAGGCAAGGTCGGCCCTGACACCCAGGCCGCGGCCCCGGGCCGCTGGAGGAGGCGCGCGATGGCATACGACAAGATCAGGATTCCGGCTGCGGGCGAGAAGATCGGGATGGGCGCCGGCGGCAAGCTGGCGGTGCCGGACAATCCCATCGTTCCGTTCATCGAGGGCGACGGGACCGGGCCGGACATCACGCGCGCGGCGATGATCGTCTGGAACGCGGCCGTCGAGAAGGCGTACGGCGGCAAGCGGAAGGTGTCGTGGATGGAGGTCTACGGCGGGGACAAGGCCAATGCCGTCTATGGCGAGCCGATCTGGCTGCCGCCGGAGACCGTCGAAGCGATTCGGGAATTCCTCATCGCCATCAAGGGCCCGCTCACCACGCCGGTCGGCGGCGGGATCCGCTCGCTGAACGTCGCGCTGCGCCAGACGCTGGACCTGTACGTATGCCTCCGGCCCGTGCGCTGGTTCGAGGGCGTGCCGTCTCCGGTCAAGCGGCCGGACCTGGTCGATATGGCCGTGTTTCGCGAGAACACCGAGGACATCTATGCGGGGATCGAATGGGCCGAAGGCACGCCCGAAGTCCGGAAGGTGATCGACTTCCTTCAGAAGGACATGGGCGTCAAGAAGATCCGATTCCCCGCGACGTCCGGCATCGGCGTGAAACCCGTTTCCCGGGAAGGGTCCGAGCGGCTGATCCGCGCCGCGGTCAACTATGCCGTTGCGCACAAGCGGCCGAACGTGACGCTCGTGCACAAGGGCAACATCATGAAGTTCACCGAGGGCGCGTTCAAGAACTGGGGCTACGAGCTGGTCCGGCGCGAGATGAGCGACGTCGCCGTCGTCGCCGAGGACTGCGACTGGAACCCGCCGCCCGGCAAGGTGCTGGTCAAAGACGTGATTGCCGACGCGTTTCTGCAGCAGATCCTCACGCGGCCGGCGGACTACTCGGTGATCGCCACGCTCAATCTGAACGGCGACTACATCTCCGACGCGCTCGCCGCCTGCGTGGGTGGGATCGGGATCGCCCCGGGCGCCAACATCAACTTCGATTCCGGGGCCGCCGTTTTCGAGGCCACGCACGGGACCGCTCCGAAATATGCGGGCCAGGACAAAGTCAATCCCGGCAGCCTCGTCCTGTCCGGCGAGCTCATGTTCCGCTATCTCGGCTGGACGGAGGCCGCCGACCTCATCATCCGCGGCATGGAAGCCACCATCAAGGAGAAGCTTGTCACCTACGACTTCGAGCGCCTTATGGAAGGCGCCACCCTGCTCAAATGCAGCGAGTTCGCACGCGCCGTCGCCGAGCATATGTAGAAGGGCGGAAGGGGAAGAGAAGATATGGAAGGGTGGGGGCGGGACGGGCTTTCCAGCCCGTCCTGCGGGGAGTGGGCGCCTGCGGCGAGCTTGGCTTCCCGGGCCGTTCTCCTTTTTTCAAAATAGTTGTTGACATTGTTTCTGGTTTTGATAAATTTTCGCGGTTTTTTTGGTTGGCCTCCGTGCCGACCTGACCACAACAATTTGGGCTAAGTAAGAAGAGCTTCTCCTCGCTTCCCTTAATTCCGCGAGATGAAGTACAAGGGGGGGAACAGCCTCTTCGCGTTTTTTTTGGGCGGTATGTGAAGGTTTTTTCAAGTGAGGGGCAGGATGTTCACGTGTGAAACTGAGGGGTGGCGCGGGGCGCCTAACGCCCATGTAGCTCAGTTGGTAGAGCACGTCCTTGGTAAGGACGAGGTCAGCGGTTCGATCCCGCTCATGGGCTTGTCAGATGGATCCACCGCCGTGCGCGGTGGCGGGGAGAATCGCGGGTAGTCGGTCATTCAGGTGTAAGGAGACGATAGATGGCAAAGGAGAAGTTCGATCGGACCAAGCCGCATGTCAACGTGGGGACCATCGGCCACGTGGATCATGGGAAGACCACGCTTACGGCGGCCATCACGAGGGTGCAGTCTCTGAAGGGGCTGGCGGACTTCGTCAGCTACGACCAGGTTGCCAAGGCGTCGGAGGCGCAGGGGCGCCGTGACGCGACGAAGATCCTCACGATCGCGACCTCGCACGTGGAGTACAGCACCGACAACAGGCATTACGCGCACGTGGACTGCCCCGGTCATGCGGACTACATCAAGAACATGATCACGGGCGCCGCGCAGATGGACGGCTCGATCCTGGTGGTCGACGCGGCGGACGGCCCGATGCCGCAGACGCGCGAGCACATTCTGCTGGCGCGCCAGGTGGGTGTGCCGTCGATCGTCGTGTTTTTGAACAAGGTCGACCTGGTGGACGACCCGGAGCTGCTCGACCTGGTCGAGCTGGAAGTGCGCGAGCTGCTTTCGAAGTACGATTTTCCGGGCGACGACATTCCGGTGATCCGCGGCAACTCGCTGGCGGCGACGAAGGCGGAGAAGCCGGACGATCCGGCCTGCGAGTGCATCACGAAGTTGATGGAGGCGCTCGACAGCTACATTCCGGAGCCGGTCCGCATTCTGGACCAGGCATTCCTGATGCCGATCGAGGACGTCTTCTCGATTGAAGGGCGCGGGACGGTGGTGACGGGCCGAGTGGAACGCGGGCGCGTGACGGTGGGCGACGAGGTCGAAATCATCGGTTTGCGCGACACGGCGAAGACGGTGGCGACCGGCGTGGAAATGTTCCGCAAGATCCTGGACGAGGGCCATGCGGGCGACAACATCGGTGTGCTGCTGCGCGGCACCAAGAAAGAAGAAGTTGAGCGCGGCCAGGTCCTGGCGAAGCCGGGCTCCATTACGCCGCACACGAACTTCAAGGCCGAGGTCTACGTTCTGACGAAGGAAGAAGGCGGGCGGCACACACCGTTCTTCAAGGGGTACCGGCCGCAGTTCTATTTCCGAACGACGGATGTGACCGGCGACGTGAAGTTGCCCGATGGCGTGGACATGGTGATGCCGGGCGACAACGTCAGCATGGAAGTGAACCTGATCGTGCCGGTGGCCATGGAGAAGACGCTGCGGTTCGCGATCCGGGAGGGCGGCCGCACGGTCGGGGCCGGGACCGTCAGCGAAGTGATCAAGTAGGCGGCGCGGCCGCAGCGGCCGGCCGGGCGCCCTGCGGGCGCCGGGTGCCGCCGCGGCGTGGCGGGTTGGTGAGGAAGTCAGGAGCGGGATATGCCGCGAGATCTGATTACATTGGCCTGTACCGAGTGCAAACGCCGGACGTACACGTCCACGAAGAACAAGCGGTTGACGCCCGGCCGGTTCGAGATCAAGAAGTACTGCCGGTTCGACCGCAAGCACACGGTACACAGGGAAACACGCTAGCGGCGCGAGGGGACGGTATTGAGCGACGCCGGGATTTTGGCTGAGAATCACTGTCTTGACAGGGGTAGGCCAGTAGCTCAATTCGGCAGAGTACCGGTCTCCAAAACCGGGTGTTGGGGGTTCGAGTCCCCCCTGGCCTGCCAGTGAATCCACGGGGCCGGTTCCGCCCGTCGCGGCGTGCGGTTCAGCGGTGTGAGGGCGTGCTGTGATAGAGAAGATACGAACGAAGATCGGCGATCTGATCGGATTCTTCAACGATGTGATCGCCGAGCTGCGGAAATCCGCGTGGCCCACGCGTTCGGAACTGGTGGAGTCCACGGTGGTCGTCTTCTTCACGATGCTGATCTTGGGGCTGTTCGTGGGGGCGAGCGACCAGATCCTGGTTCTGGTGATCAGGTGGCTGGGCCGCATGGCCGGGTAGGGAGGGGGGCCGGGCGCCGCGTGCCGCCAGTGCGGAAGGCGGCAGCGCAGGCCGAGGCCTGGGCGGGCGTTCGGCTGACGCCGCGCGATGCAGGCGAAGGACGTGAGTGTAGTTACGAACCCGTGCACGAGATTGCGGGGAAGCGCAAATGGCTAAAGAGTGGTTTGTCATCCATACGCTGACCGGGCAGGAGAGCAAGGTCAAGGACAGTATCGAGCGCCGGACCCAGCAGGAAGAAATGGGCGACTACATCGGCGACGTGCTGGTCCCGACGGAGAAGGTCTCGGAGGTGAAGCAGGGCAAGAAGACGACGGCGACCCGCAAGTTCTTTCCCGGCTACGTCCTGGCCCAGATCGATCTGTACGATGCGAAGCATCAGATCAACGACAAGTCCTGGTACTTCATTCGGGAAACGCCGGGCATCATCGGGTTCGTCGGCGGGGAGAAGCCGGTGCCGCTTCGGCAGGAAGAGGTCGACGTGCTGCTGTGTCAGGTCGACGAGCGTGCGGAGAAGGTGAAGCCGAAGGTATCGTTCGAGCCGGGCGAGACGGTGAAGATAACCGACGGCCCCTTCATGAATTTCAGCGGTGTCATCGAGGAAGTCGATCCGGAGCGGGGCCGGCTCAAGATCTCGGTAGCGATCTTCGGGCGGAGCGCGCCGGTTGAGGTCGAGTACTGGCAAGTGGAACGGGTTTAACGCGACATGGCTAAAAAGATCATCGGCACCATCAAACTGCAGATCGCGGCCGGGCAGGCGAATCCGGCCCCGCCGGTCGGCCCGGCGTTGGGCCAGCACGGCGTGAACATCATGGAATTCTGCAAGGCCTTCAACGCGGCGACGCAGGGGCAGGCGGGGCTGATCATCCCGGCGGTGATCAGCGTGTATCAGGACCGCTCGTTCACGTTCATCACCAAGAGCCCGCCGGCGGCGTCGCTGTTGAAACGCGCGGCCGGGCTGGTCAAGGGGTCAGGGGTTCCCAACCGCGACAAGGTCGGCAAGGTGACGCAGGAGCAGGTTCGGGAAATCGCACGCGCCAAGCTCAAAGACCTGAACACCAACGACATGGAACGCGCGGTGCGGATTATTGAGGGTACGGCGAGAAGCATGGGCATAGAGGTAGCCTGACATGGCCACGAGAGGAAAACGCTACAAGAAGACACTCGAGCAGAAACCGCAGCAGGTTTGCGAGCTGCGCGAGGCCCTTGAATTCATCAAGGCGCATCCCGGCGCGAACTTCGACGAGACGGTCGATCTCGCGTTCCGGCTTGGCGTCGACCCGCGGCAATCGGACCAGACCGTGCGCGGCAGCATGGGCCTGCCGCACGGGACGGGCAAGAGCGTGCGGGTGCTCGTCTTTGCGACCGGGCCGGCGGCCGACGCGGCCACGGAGGCCGGCGCGGACCATGTCGGCCAGGACGAACTGATCGCCAAGATCAGCGACGGCTGGCTCGAGTTCGATGTGGCGATTGCCACGCCCGACGCCATGAAGGAAGTGCGGAAGCTGGGCAAAGTGCTCGGGCCGCGCGGCCTGATGCCGAACCCGAAGGTGGGCACCGTGACCGACGACACCGGCAAGGCCGTGCGCGAGGCGCGAGCGGGCCGCATCGAATTCCGAATGGACCGCAACGGGAACGTGCACGTACCCGTCGGAAAGCTCTCGTTTCAGGTGGACCACCTTGTGGAGAACGCCTGGGCCGTCATCAACGCCGTGCGAAACGCCAGGCCGGCCACGGCGAAGGGGGAATACATCCGGCGGTGCACGGTGAGTTCCACCATGGGCGTCGGCATTCGCGTGAATGTTCGGGACGTTGCCTAGGGGGGGGGCGCAGATCCGATGAGACCGGAAAAACAATCCATGGCCGATGAGCTCCGCGGGGCCCTGAAGCAGACGGATTTCGTCGTGTTGACCGACTTTCTCGGGTTGACCGTCGAGCAGTTGGCCGACCTGCGCGCCCGTCTGCGCAAGGAGGGGGCCGCCTACAAGGTGATCAAGAACCGCATCTTCAAGATCGTGGCCACGGAACTTGGCTGGGACGGCCTCGACGAGGGGCTGGTCGGCCCGTGCGCGATGCTGACCTGCGAAGAGGATGCCGTGTCGAAGGCCGCCAAGATTCTGAAGGACTATCACAAGGAAAACGAACGACCGGTGATCAAGTTGGGGGTGCTCAAGAACCGGGTCGTCTCCGCCGACGAGATCGATGCGCTGGCCAGCCTGCCGTCACGCGAGGTGCTGCTGGCCGCCGTCGCGGGGACCGTCGCCGCGCCGTTGAGCCGCCTGGTGGGTGTGATGAAACAGAAAGTCGCAACGCTGTTGAATGTGTTGAGGGCGATTGAGGAGAAGAAAGGCGAGTGAACCATGGCTGAGAAAGAAACAAAAGTGGAAGAGAAGGCGGCCGCGGAGGCGGCGAAACCCGCGGAAGCCCAACCCGAGGAAGCCCAGGCCCAGGAACCCAAGGCGGAGAAGGCCAAGGCCGACAAGCCCAAGCCCAAGGCCGAGGGCAAGATGGCCGAATTTCTCGAGTGGATCGAGGGGATCTCCGTGTTGGAGCTCTCCCAACTGGTCAAGGCGCTGGAAGAGCGGTTCGGCGTCTCGGCGGCTGCGCCCATGGCCATGATGCCGATGGGGATGGCGGCCGCGGGCGGCGCGGGCGGCGAGGCCGCTGCTGTCGAGGAGCAGACGGAGTTCACCGTCGTCCTCAAGGAAGTCGGCGCGCAGCGCATTCAGGTGATCAAGGAGATCCGCGCGATCACCGGGCTTGGCCTGAAGGAGTCGAAGGAGATCGTCGAATCGGCGCCGAAGCCCGTGAAAGAGGGCGTGAGCAAGGAAGACGCCGCGAAGTTCAAGGCGCAGCTCGAGGCCGCCGGGGCGACAGTCGAATTGCAGTGATGTGTCTGCGCCGGGCACGGCCGTCGTGTCGCCCGCCGCCGGCGGGCGACACCGTTCGACTTTCGGCTGCGGGCTGGGAAGGTGTGTGGCGTCGGCACTCTTTGGCAACAGAAGGTGAGGCATGGCTGAAAGAATAAACTTCGGAAAGCTGGTCGATATTCAGGACCCGCCGGACCTGATCGAGATTCAGACGTCGTCCTACAAGAGCTTTCTGCAAATGGACGTGTCAGCCTCCCGGCGTGAAGACCGGGGCCTCCAGCATGTGTTCAAGGAGGTTTTCCCCATCGAGAGTTACGACGGGCGCTACGTCCTGGATTTCGTCCGGTATGAGTTGACCGAGCCGAAGATGGGCGCGGTCACCTGCATCCGCGAAGGCGAGACGTTTGCCGCGCCGTTGCGCGTGACGTTTCGGCTGAAAGATGGCGACCATGTCCTGGAAGAGGACGTCTATATGGGAGAGATCCCCCTGATGACGCCGCGCGGCTCGTTCGTCATCAACGGCGCCGAACGCGTGGTCGTCAGCCAGCTGCACCGCTCGCCCGGGATCTGCTTCGAGCAGACCGTCCATTCCAACGGCAGCATTCTGCATTCGTTCCGCCTCATTCCGGACCGCGGCTCCTGGGTGGAAGTGCAGTTCGACACCGCGGACCTGCTCTGGATGTATCTGGACCGCAACCGGCGGCGGCGCAAGTTCCTGATCTCCACCTTCCTGCGCGCGCTTGGGTTCGACACCGATGACGACATCCTGGCCCTGTTCTACGAGTTCGACACGCTGAAACTGGGCGGCAGCGTGGCGGAGGAAACCGTTGAGGACCGCGTTTTGCGCGAGGACATCGTCGACGTCGACACGCACGCGGTCATCGCGCGCCGCCACACGCCCCTGACCGAGGCGATTGTGCGGCAGATGAAGGGGGCGGGGTTCAAGAAGGTGCCGGTCGTCAACGTGTCCTTCGACGGCGGCATCGTCCTGAAGAATGTGCGCGAAGATCCGAACCGCTCCACCGACGACGCGCTCAAGGACATCTACCATCGCGTGCGTCCGGGCGACCCGGCCACCGTCTCCAACGCGCGACAGCTCCTCAAACGCATGTTCTTCGATTCGCGCCGGTTCGATCTCGGCCGCGTCGGCCGTTACAAGATCAACCAGAAGCTCGGCCTGGACGGGAAAGTCGACGGCGAGTTGCGCGTGCTCGACAAGCAGGACATCGTTGCCGCCGTTCGTTACCTGATCAACATTCGCAAGGGCGAAGGGACGGTCGACGACATCGACCATCTCGGCAGCCGCCGCGTGCGCACGGTCGGTGAGCTGCTCGAGAACCAGTGCCGCATCGGCGTGGCGCGCATGGAGCGGCTCGTCAAGGAGCGCATGACCCTGTTCGATCCGTCCTCCGAGACGCTGACCCCGCAGCGGCTGATCAACCCCAAGTCGCTCTCGGCGGTGGTGCGGGACTTCTTCGGGCGGAGCCAGCTGAGCCAATTCATGGATCAGACAAATCCGCTTTCCGAGCTGACGCACAAGCGCCGGCTCAGTGCGCTCGGGCCGGGCGGCCTGAGCCGTGAGCGTGCCGGTTTCGAAGTGCGCGACGTGCACAGCAGCCATTACGGCCGCATCTGTCCGATTGAAACGCCCGAGGGCCCGAACATCGGCCTGATCTCTTCGCTCAGCGCCTACGCGCGCGTCAACGAGTACGGCTTTATCGAGAGCCCCTACAGACGCGTGAAGAGCGGGCGGGTGACCCAGGAGGTCGACTATCTGACCGCGGACCAGGAGGAGAAGTACATCATCGCCCAGGCCAACGAGCCGCTGGACTCCGGCGGCAAGTTCCTCAACAAGGGCGTCTCGGCCCGGTTCCGGGGCGAGTTCCTGGAAGTGTCCGGCGAACGGATCGACTATATGGACATCTCGCCGAAACAGCTCGTCAGCATTTCGGCCGGCCTGATTCCGTTTCTGGAACATGACGACGCGAACCGCGCGCTGATGGGGGCCAACATGATGCGCCAGGCCGTCCCGCTGCTGCGTACGGAGCGGGCGCTGGTCGGCACCGGGCTGGAGCCCCTTGCCGCGCGCGATTCGCACGTGATGACCGTCAGCGAGCGCAACGGGAAAGTGGCCTATGTCAGCGCCGACAAAATCGTCGTCAGCGCCGACGGCAAGCTGCCCGCCAAGAAGAGCGACCTCGCTTCGTGCCAGGAGTATGAGTTGCGCAAGTTTTCGCGGTCCAATGCCGGCACCTGCGTGAACCAGAGGCCGGTCGTGCGCGTTGGCGACAAGGTGAAGAAGGGCGACGTGCTCGCCGACGGCCCGGCCACCTGTGCGGGCGAACTGGCTCTGGGCCGCAATCTGCTCGTGGCGTTCATGCCGTGGTGCGGGTACAATTTCGAGGACGCCATTCTCGTCAGCGAGCAGGTCGTTCGCGGTGATCTGTTCACCTCCATTCACATTGAGGAGTTCGAGGTGGGCGCCCGGGACACCAAGCTCGGGCCGGAAGAGATCACGCGCGACATCCCGAACGTGAGCGAAGAGGCGCTCAAGAACCTGGGCCATGACGGCGTGGTACGGGTCGGCGCCGAGGTGAAGCCGGGCGACATCCTGGTCGGCAAGATTACCCCGAAAAGCGAGACCGAGCTGGCGCCCGAGGAGCGGATGCTGCGCGCGATATTCGGCGAGAAGGCCGCCGACGTGCGCGATACGTCCCTGACCGTGCCGAGCGGGACGTACGGCATCGTGATGGACGTCAAGGTTTCCGCGCACAAGGACGTGCAGAAGACCAAACTGAGCCCCGGCGAAAAGCGCCGGCAACTGAAGAACACCCGCGAGGAGCACAATCTCAAGAAGCAGGCGCTGATCGAGGATCTGACGGAGAGTTTCAGCAACATCCTGCTGGGCGAGAAGATCCCGCTCGATGTCGTGAACGCGGAGACGGGCGAGGTCATCATCCCGGCCAATCGCAAGATCACCAAGACGCTGCTGCGCAAACTGGCGGCCGCCAGCGAACACGTCGAGATCGATCCCAGCCCGATCCAGATGAAGATCTACGGGATCATCAACGAGTACAAGCACAAGTTCTCCGAGTTGGACATGGAACTGGAGCGCGAGATCGACCGGGTCGAGAACAGCGACGACGACGAGGGGATCATCAAGGAAGTGCGCGTCTTCGTGGCGAGCAAGAAGAAGCTGTCCGTCGGCGACAAGATGGCGGGCCGGCACGGCAACAAGGGCGTGATCGCGCGCGTGCTGCCGGTGGAGGACATGCCGTTCCTGCCGGACGGGACGCCGGTGGACATCGTGCTGAACCCGCTCGGCGTGCCCTCGCGCATGAACGTCGGCCAGTTGCTGGAGACGCACCTGGGCTGGGCGTGCGAGAAGATGGGGGTGTATGTCTCCACGCCGATCTTCGACGGCATCTCCGAGGCGCGGATCTGGGAGATGCTGAACAAGAGCGGCCTGCCGGGGGACGGCAAGAGCGTCCTTTACGACGGGCGCACGGGCGAACCGTTCGACCAGAAGGTGGTCGTCGGGCAGATCTACATGATGAAGCTGCATCATCTCGTGAGCGAGAAGATCCATGCCCGCGCCGTCGGCCCGTATTCGCTCGTCACCCAGCAGCCGCTGGGCGGCAAGGCGCATTACGGCGGCCAGCGTTTCGGCGAGATGGAAGTCTGGGCGCTGGAGGCCTACGGCGCGGCGCATACGCTGCAGGAGATGCTGACGGTTAAGAGCGACGACGTCGCCGGGCGCACCCGCATCTACGAGTCCATCGTCAAGGGTGAGAACACGCTGGATGCCGGCATGCCGGAATCGTTCAACGTGCTGGTGAAGGAAATGCAGAGTCTCGGGCTGGACGTGAAGCTGAACCGCGCCAGCAAGGATTGACAACCGTGCGTGCGGCAGGGGGGGCGTCCGCCGCGCGCCGTTTGACGGATGAGCGCCTGGGCCGCGAATGGTTCCGGCCGAGCCGGGTTGGGAGGAAACGGTGGATACGACAACCGCCAGAGATCGCTTTGATACGGGGAACGTGCAGGAGTTCGACTCCGTGAGTATCTCGCTGGCTTCGCCGGAGACGATCCGCTCCTGGAGCCATGGCGAGGTCAAGAACCCGGAAACCATCAACTACCGCACGTTCAAGCCGGAGAAGGGCGGTTTGTTCTGCGAGCGCATCTTCGGCCCGACCCGCGACTGGGAGTGCAGTTGCGGCAAGTACAAACGGATCAAGCACCGGGGCGTGATCTGCGACCGTTGCGGCGTTGAGGTGACGCTCTCTCGCGTCCGGCGCGAACGGCTGGGCCACATCGAGCTGGCCGTGCCCGTCTCCCATATCTGGTTTTTCAAGTGCACCCCGAGCCGCATCGGGCTGATGCTCGACATGACGGCTCGGAATCTCGAGCGCATCCTCTACTACGAGGACTACGTCGTCGTCGATCCCGGCGACACGCCCCTGCAGGTCAAACAGCTCCTGCCCGAGATGGAGTATCGCGAGGCGCAGGAGGAGTACGCCGACCGCTTCACCGCACGGATGGGTGCCGAGGGCATACGCGATCTGCTCAAGGGGATCGATCTGGACAAGCTGATGACCGAACTGGAAGTCCAGATGGAGTCCTCCCGCAGCAAGCAGACGCGCAAGAAGATCGCCAAGCGCATGAAGGTCGTCGAGGGCTTTCGCAGCAGCAAGACGCGTCCGGAGTGGATGATCCTCGAAGTGCTGCCCGTCATTCCGCCGGACCTGCGTCCGCTCGTCCCGCTCGAGGGCGGACGGTTTGCCACCTCGGATCTGAACGACCTGTACAGGCGTGTGATCAACCGGAACAACCGGCTCAAGAACCTGATGCAGATGAAGACGCCCGACGTCATCATCCGCAACGAGAAGCGCATGCTGCAGGAGGCCGTCGACGCCGTGCTGGACAACGGCCGGCACGGGCGGGCCGTGACGAGCACGGGCAACCGGCCGTTGAAATCGGTCAGCGACATGCTCAAGGGCAAGAACGGGCGGTTCCGGCAGAACCTGCTCGGCAAACGCGTCGATTACTCCGGCCGTTCCGTCATCGTGGTCGGCCCCGAACTGGCTCTGCACCAGTGCGGGCTGCCCAAGAAGATGGCGCTGGTGCTGTTCGAGCCGTTCATCATCAAGCATCTCAAGGAGCGGGGCGTCGTTCACACCGTGCGCAGCGCCAAGAAGCTGATCGAGCGGCAGTCGGAGGAAGTCTGGGATATTTTGGAAGAGGTCACGCGCGGGACGACCGTGCTGCTCAACCGCGCGCCCACGCTGCACCGGCTCAGCATCCAGGCGTTCGAGCCGGCGCTGGTGGAAGGCGAGGCCATTCGCATCCATCCGCTGGTCTGCACGGCGTTCAACGCCGATTTCGACGGGGACCAGATGGCGGTGCACATCCCGCTGTCGGTCGAAGCCCAGCTCGAGTCCCGCCTGTTGATGCTGGCGTCGAACAACATCTTCTCGCCGTCCAGCGGCAAGCCGATCGCGACGCCGACCCAGGACATTGCGCTCGGGATCTACTATCTGACGATGGGGCTTCCGGCCGACCGGCTGCGCGCCCTTACGAAGAAGGAGACCGACCGGCCGCACATTCCGATATTCAACGGCGCCGCGGACGTCGAACTGGCGTACAACGAGGGCGAACTCAAGACGCACGACATCGTCGCGATCAAGAACCCCGACTGCGGCAAGGACACCGTCTTCGGCGCAAAGGATCAGCGCGTGATCGTGACCACCGTCGGCCGCGCCTTCTTCAACGAGATCTGGCCGGAGGGGTTCGGGTTCATCAACCGGACGATCACCAAGAAGCTGCTCGGCGACCTGATCTGGCATTGCTACCAGCTTTCCGGGCACGACCGCACGGTGCAAGTGCTCGACGGGCTGAAGACGATCGGTTTCGAACAGGCCGCCCTGGCCGGCATCTCGATCGGGATGACCGACCTGATCATTCCGCCGGAGAAGGTGCGGATCATCGACGCCGCGCGCCGGCAGATCGCCGAGGTCGACGACCAGTACCGCAAGGGCGTCATCACCGACGGGGAGCGCTACAACAAGATCATTGACATCTGGACGCACTCCACCGATGAGACGTCGAACGCCATGTATCGCGCCATCGAAACCGGGGAGGGCGGCGTGCATACGAACCCGGTCTTCATGATGGTCGACTCCGGCGCGCGCGGCAGCAAGCAGCAGATCCGGCAGTTGGCCGGCATGCGCGGCCTGATGGCCAAACCTTCCGGCGAGATCATCGAGCGGCCGATCGTCTCCAATTTCCGCGAGGGCCTCACCGTGCTGGAGTATTTCATCAGCACGCACGGCGCCCGCAAGGGGTTGGCAGACACGGCGCTGAAAACGGCCGACGCCGGGTACCTGACCCGCAAGCTCGTCGACGTGGCGCACGACATGATCATCGTCGAAGAGGACTGCAACACGCTCAACGGGATCACCGTGCGCGCCATTGGACAGGGCGACGAGGAACTGATCTCGATCGAATCCCGCCTGCTCGGGCGCACGGTGCTCAACGATGTGGTCGACCCGCGCACGCGGGAAGTCATCGTGCCGGCCGGGCACGAAGTGGACGAGGAGCTTGCCGCGCGCGTCGCGCAGACGGGCATCGAGACGGTGCGGATCCGCAGCGTGTTGACCTGCGAATCGCGGCGCGGCCTTTGTGCCAAGTGCTACGGGCGCGATCTGACCACCGGCGGCGCCGTCGCCGTCGGAACGGCCGTCGGGATCATCGCCGCCCAGAGCATCGGCGAGCCGGGCACCCAGCTGACGATGCGTACGTTCCACATCGGCGGCACGGCCAGTTCGGTGTTCAAGCAGCCGCAGATCATTGCCAAGAACACGGGCGTCGTGCGGTTCCACGACCTGCGCACGGTGCGCAACCCGGACGGAAACCTGGTGGTTCTGAACAAGAACGGATCGGTCAGCATCGACGACGAGAGCGCCAACGAACTGGAACGCTACACGACCGTGATGGGGGCGATCCTGTCCGTCGAAGACGGCGGCCCGGTAAAGAAGGGGCAGAGCTTCGTGATGTGGGACCCGTACAGCGTTCCGATTCTCGCCGAACAGGGCGGCAAGGTCGCCTTCCAGGACTTCGTGGAGAACATCTCCTTCCGGACGGCCATCGACGAAACCACCGGCCTGAAGGGGACCGTGGTGCTCGAGCACAAGGAAGACCTGCACCCGCAGATTGTGATCGAGAACAAGGGGGTTGCCGAGTCCACCTACTACAGTATCCCGGCCGGCGCGCACGTGATGGTGAAAGAAGGGCAGTCCGTTCACCCGGGGGAGGTCCTCGCCAAGACGCCGCGCAAGGAATCCAAGACAAAGGACATCACCGGCGGGCTGCCGCGTGTGGCGGAACTGTTTGAGGCCCGCCGCCCGAAGGATGCGGCCGAGATCGCCAAGATTGACGGTGTCGTGGACTTCGGCACCAACGTGCGCGGGCGCCGCCGTCTGATCGTGCGCGACGTCAACACGGGCGACGAAGAGGAGCACCTGATCCCGCTGGGCAAGCATATCGTGGTGTTCAAGGGCGATTATGTCCACAAGGGCCAGCAGTTGACCGAGGGGCCCATCGTGCCGCAGGAGATCCTGGAGGTCTGCGGGCCGCAGGAGTTGCAGTCCTACCTCGTGAACGAGGTGCAGGAGGTCTACCGGCTGCAGGGCGTCGAGATCAACGACAAGCACATCGAGATCATCGTGCGCCAGATGCTGCGCAAAGTGCGCATTACGGACCCCGGCGACACCGAGTTTCTCTGGGGCGAGCAGATCGACAAGCACGTGTTCCAGGACGTGAACGCCAAGGCCGTCTCCGAGGGGAAACGCCCGGCGGAGGCGTCGCCGGCGTTGCTTGGAATTACCAAGGCGTCTCTGGAGACGGAGAGTTTCATCTCCGCGGCTTCCTTCCAGGAGACCACCCGCGTTCTGACGGAGGCCGCCACGCTGGGCAAGGTCGACAATCTGCGCGGGTTCAAGGAGAACGTGATCATGGGGCACCTGATCCCGGCGGGAACCGGTTTCCCCATGCACAAGAGCCTCAATCTCGTCCCCTTGGCCGAGCCGATTCCGATCGAGGAACCGCAGTTGCGGGTGGCGGAAGAGGAAGAGGAACAGACGGTGGTGTAGCCCGGCCGGCGATGCTGTTCGAGGCCGGAGGGGATGGCCGGGCGGAAGAAGAAGAGAGGTCGTGCAATTTGTTGCGAGTCGTACTTGCAAGACGAGAGTTTGTGTTATAAGATTTGCGCTTTCGTCCCTGCTGGTCTGGAGAGATAGAGTATGCCGACGATCAATCAGTTGGTGCGGCTGGGCCGCAAGAAGGTAACGCGGAAGAACAAGGCGCCCGCGCTCGTGGGGTGTCCGCAGCGGCGCGGCGTCTGTCTGCAGGTGAAGACCCGGACGCCGAAGAAGCCGAACTCCGCCCTGCGCAAAGTGGCCAGGGTGCGGCTGACGAATGGGCAGGAAGTCACGGCGTATATTCCCGGTGAGGGCCACAACCTGCAGGAGCACAGCATCGTGCTGGTGCGGGGCGGCAGGATCAAGGATCTGCCGGGCGTACGCTACCATATCGTGCGCGGCACGCTGGACAGCCTGGGGGTCAGCGGCCGCCAGCGGGGGCGTTCGAAGTACGGAACGAAGAAGACCAAGGGTAACGAATAGGACAGGACCGCCATGCCGAGAAGACGAAGACCCGAGCGAAGAGCCCTGGCG
The DNA here is from genome assembly GCA_016929905.1 of Kiritimatiellia bacterium. Lineage (GTDB taxonomy): Bacteria > Verrucomicrobiota > Kiritimatiellia > JAFGHX01 > JAFGHX01 > JAFGHX01. The sequence goes on along the minus strand of JAFGHX010000462.1, from coordinate 48,756 downwards.
CCGGACCCGCGGTACAACAGCGAGATGGTTGCCTCCATTATCAACCAGGTTATGGAGCGGGGCAAGAAGTCCACTGCGGAGCGGGTGGTTTACGGCGCTCTGGACATCATCAAGGAAAAGATGTCGGAAAATCCGCTCGAGGTGGTCATGCGCGCGGTTGACAACGTGAAGCCCAGGCTCGAGGTGAAATCGCGGCGCGTCGGCGGCGCAACCTACCAGGTGCCTGTCGAGGTGTCGCCGAAGCGGCAGGCTTCCCTCGCGCTGCGCTGGCTGGTTCTGTTCTCACAGGGGCGGCGGGGCATGCCGATGCGCCGTGCGCTCGCCCTGGAGCTGATGGACGCGTACAAGAACCAGGGAAATGCCGTCAAGAAGAGGGATGATACGCACAAAATGGCGCAGGCCAACAAGGCTTTTGCCCACTACCGCTGGTAAAGCCCGCCCGACGGGGCGCGCGACTGCCGGCTTTGTTTGGAACCGAAATGGCGACCGTCTTGGAAAAACGGAAGAAAAGCTCAGCAAGAGGTGAGACCCGGAATGGGGAAGCCGCCGGGCGCCTGCGGAGCCTGCCCTTGCTCCGCAATATCGGGATCATCGCCCACATCGATGCGGGCAAGACCACCGTGACCGAGCGCATGCTCTTTTATGCCGGGCTTGTCCACCGGATGGGTGAAGTACACGACGGGACGGCCGTGATGGACTGGATGGACCAGGAACGCGAGCGCGGGATCACGATCACCAGCGCGGCGACGACCATCTTCTGGCGTGATCACCAGGTCAATATCATCGATACGCCCGGTCACGTCGATTTCACCGTTGAGGTGCAGCGCTCGTTGCGCGTGCTGGACGGCGCCATCGGCGTGTTCTGCGGGGTCGGCGGGGTCCAACCCCAGTCGGAGACGGTCTGGCATCAGGCCGATCAGTACGGGATTCCCCGGATTGCCTTCGTGAACAAGCTGGATCGAATGGGCTCCGACTTCGACGAGGCCGTACGCCAGATGCGGGAGAAGCTCGGCGCGCTGGCCGTGCCCATTCAGATTCCGCTGGGTGCGGAGGAGCGTTTTCGGGGCGTGATCGACCTGGTGGCCATGCATGCCGTCACATTCGACGCGGACAGCCTGGGGGCCAGGATGAGCGTCTCGCGGATCCCGGACGAACTGGCCGCCGCCGCCGAGCAGGCTCGTGCGGAGCTGGTCGAGTCTGTGGCGGAGAAGGACGAGGCCGTCCTGGAGGCGTATCTCGAGAATCCCGACGTGCCGGCCGAACGGCTCAAGGCCGGCCTGCGCCGGGCCACCCTGACGGCGGGCCTCGTGCCGGTGCTCTGCGGCGCCGCGTTCCGCAACTTGGGGGTTCAACCGCTGCTGGATGCGGTCGTCGACTATCTGCCGTCGCCCCTCGACGTGGAAGAGGTGGAAGGCGTCAGCGTGAAGGACGGCACGCGCGTGACCCGCGGGCCCGATGACTTCGGGCCGCTTGCCGGGCTTGTGTTCAAGGTGGTCAGCGATCCGTACGTCGGCCGTCTGGTTTTCGTCCGCGTCTACTCCGGGCAGCTCAAGAAGGGGCAGAACATCTACAACCCTCGAACTCGGAAGCGCGAGCGCATTACGCGGCTCGTTCGTCTGCACGCGGACGCCCGGCAGGAGACCGACACACTGCATGCCGGCGAAATGGGCGGTGTGGTCGGGCTGAAACAGGCCGTGACCGGCGATACCCTGTGCCCGGAGAACAAGGCCGTGGAGTTGGAGCGTATCCGGTTCCCGGAACCCGTTGTCTCCATGACCATTGAGCCGAAGACTCAGGCGGACCGCGACAAGCTGGCGGAGGCGCTCGCGGCGCTTGCGGAGGAGGACCCGACTTTTCGCGTCGGCGAGGACGCCGACACCGGCCAGACGCTGATCAGCGGCATGGGCGAGCTGCACCTGGAAGTGCTTAAGGAGCGGGTGCTGCGCGAGTTCCGCGTGGGCGCCAATGTGGGCAAGCCTATGGTCGCCTACCGCGAGACGATCACCGAGGCGGGCGCCGGCGAGTGCGTGTTCGATCGCGAAATTGGCGGCCGCAGGCAGTTCGCCGAGATCGCGCTGCAGGTGGAACCCGCGCCGCGCTCGGCGGGCAACAACATCGATTTCGAGGTGAGCCGGAACATGCTGCCCGGGGAGTTGAAGGTCAGCGTCGAAGCCGGCTTGCGCGACGGGTTGGTGACCGGTGTGCTGGCCAACTACCCCATGGTTGACATGAATATCCGGGTGGTGGGCGCCCGATTCGATCCCGACACGTCCTCCGAAGTGGCCTTCCGGACCGCGGCGGTGTTGGCGTTGCGCGACAGCGCGCAGCGCGCCGTGCCCGTGTTGCTGGAGCCGATCATGTCGCTTGAAATCATCGTGCCGGCCGACTACATGGGCGAGGTGCTGGGAGACTTGAACGCGCGGCGCGGAAAGGTCCGCGATATGGCCACGCGAGGGCCGAGCCAGATCATTCACGCGCACGTTCCGCTTTCGGAGATATTCGGGTATGCGACGGTTATCCGTTCGCTTACGAAGGGTAGGGGTGTGTACGCAATGGAGCCGTATCGTTTCGAGGTCGTCAGTGAGGCGATTCAGGCCCAGATATTGAACCGTTGAGTGACAAAGGGATGAACGGGCAACGCATTAGAATACGACTGAGGGCTTACGATCACCGGGTGTTGGACCAGTCGGTGGTGGACATCGTCGAGACGGCGAAACGGACCGGGGCGCGCGTGGTGGGCCCCATCCCGCTTCCGACCCGGATCGAACGCTACACGGTGAACCGCAGCCCGCATGTGGACAAGAAGTCGATGGACCAGTTTGAAATTCGAACCCACAAGCGGCTTCTGGATATCTTGGACCCGACGGCCAAGACGGTGGATGAGCTGAAGAAGCTGAATCTGCCGGCGGGCGTCGACATCACCATCAAGATATAGGGGGCGGGGCATGGACGGCCTTCTGGGCAAGAAACTGGGCATGACGCAGGTCTTCGGCGAGGACGGGGAACAGATTCCCGTCACCGTTATCGAGGTGGGGCCGTGTGTCGTGCTTCAGCGCAAGACGGCGGCGAAAGACGGCTACGACGCGGTGCAACTGGGGTTCGGCGGCCAGAAAGCGCATCGAGTGCCGCGGCCGATGATGGGCGTCTTCAAGCGTGCGGGAGTGGACCCGTCGCGCTGGATTCGTGAATTCCGGGTGGCGCCCGGCGATGCGTTCAAGGACGGCGATGTGCTGACCGTCTCCGTTTTCAACGGCGCCGCGTACGTGGACGTCACGGCTGTTACGAAGGGGCGCGGTTTTCAGGGCGTCATCACGCGCCACGGCATGGCGCGCGGGCCCATGTCGCACGGCGGGCATTCGAAACGCCGGCCGGGTTCGATCGGGCAGAGTTCATTCCCGGCCCGCGTGCACAAGGGGAAACGGATGCCCGGCCACATGGGGCATGTGAACGTGACGCAACGCGGGTTGCAGGTTGTCGATATACGGGAAGACGATCATCTGCTGCTGATTCGCGGTTCGGTGCCGGGCCCGTCGGGGCAGGTCGTCGAGGTGAGAAGATCGGTCAAGCAACGGAAGCAGAGCTCATGAGCAGCCTGAGCGTGTGTGACAGGAACGGAACGCCTGCGGGCTCGTTCGAGATCGCGGACGAACTGCTGGTACTGGGCAAGGGCGCCCAGGCGGTGTGCGAAGCGGTCACGGCGCATCGCGCCGCCAAGCGGGCCGGGACGGCCTCCACCCTCAGCAAAGGGCAGGTTTCCGGCAGCAATCGCAAGCCTTGGCGCCAGAAGGGAACCGGCCGCGCCCGTGCGGGGTACAGGCAGTCCCCGGTTTGGCGAGGCGGCGGCGTGGCGTTCGGGCCGCACCCGCGCGACTACACGCAGAAGCTGCCCCGCAAGGTGGCCAGGCTGGCCTTCGGCAGGGCGCTGAGCGAGAAGATTGCCGCCGGCGCGATTACGGTTGTGGAGCAGTTGGAGATGCCGGAACCCAAGACAAAGGCGTTCGTCGCGTTGATGTCCGCTTTGAAGATCGAGAGCCCCGCCCTGTTCCTGGTGGAACAGCTCGACAGGAACCTGACGCTCGCTTCGCGCAACGTGCCGGGTGTTGAGGTGATTGCAGCCCGGGCGGTCGACACCTATCAGCTTCTGCGCTACCCGCGGGTGGTGGCGAGCAGGCCGGCCATGGGCGTATTGAAGGCGCGGCTTGAACGCGTGGCGGGGAACAAGACGTGAAGAATCTTACGGCAGTTATCCGGACGATCCAGTTGACCGAGAAGGCTACCCGGTTGAAGGAGAAGCACAACCAGTACCTGTTCGAGGTGGACCGGGCCGCCAACAAGCTGGAAGTCAAGAAGGCGGTGGAGCGGCTTTTTCGGGTTCAGGTCACGAACGTAAACATCATGAACTACCGCGGCAAGCGGAAGCGGGAACGCTCCGCGAACTACGGCATGCGCTCGGCCTGGAAGCGGGCCGTCGTGACGCTGAAGACGGGTGACGCGATAGAACTGACTTAGCCTGAGGTGGGAGAACATGGCGCTGAGAAAATACAGACCGACCACGCCGAGCCGGCGTTTCACGGCGACGTCGGCATTCGACGAGATCACCCGTTCCCAGCCGGAACGTTCACTCGTGACGCGCAGCGGGCGGCGGTCGGGGCGGGGCTCGGCGGGCCGCATCACGGTGCGGCACCACGGAGGCGGGCATAAGCGCAAGTATCGTGTCATCGACTTCAGGCGCGAGAAGATCGGCATTCCGGCGAAAGTGGCGGAAATCGAGTACGACCCCAACCGCTCGGCACGGATTGCGTTGCTGCACTATGTGGACGGGGAGAAGCGTTACATTCTCGCCCCCCTCGGCCTGGGGGTGGGCACGACCGTCGTGTCCGGGCCGGAGGCGGAGCCGGTGGTCGGCAACGCCCTGCCGCTGGAGCGCATTCCGTTGGGGATGTTCGTGCACAACATCGAGTTGGAGGCCGGTCGCGGCGGCCGTCTGGTGCGCAGCGCCGGGCTGGGTGCGCAGCTCATGTCGCGCGAGGGCGCGTTTGCCAACGTGAAACTGCCGTCCGGCGAGATCCGGCGCATCAGCGTCAACTGCATGGCGACGCTGGGCCAGGTCGGCAATCTGGAACACGGCAGCATCAGCAGCGGCAAGGCTGGCCGGCGCCGATGGCTGGGCGTGCGGCCGACGGTGCGCGGGGTTGCCATGAACCCGATCGACCATCCGATGGGCGGCGGCGAGGGGCGCTCTTCCGGCGGCGGCCCGCCCGTGACGCCATGGGGCGTGCCGACGAAAGGCAAGAAGACCCGACGCAAGCGGAAGCCGTCGGACGGTTTCATAGTGAAGCGGAGAAAGTAAGCTATGTCTCGTTCCATCAAGAAGGGCCCGTATGTCGATCAGAAACTCCTGCGCAAGGTGGCCAGGATGAACCGCATGGGCGAGAAGCGGGTCATCAAGACCTGGTCGCGCCGGTCGATGGTCGTGCCCGATTTCATCGGCCATACGCTGGCCATTCACAACGGCAAGTCGCATGTGGCCGTGTTCATCACCGAGAATATGGTCGGGCACCGGCTCGGCGAATTCGCGCCGACCCGCGTGTTCCGGCGGCACGGTGTCGCCACCGACAAGCGAACGACAACCTTGAAGTAAGCCGGGATTGGACAACCATGGAAGTGCACGCAACAACCAAATATGCACGCGTCGCGCCGCGCAAGGCTGTGGCGCTCGCCCGGTGCCTGCGGAACCTGCCGGTCGGCGAGGCGCTCAGGCTGGTCGAGTTCCAGAAGCAGAAGGCAGCCCTGCTGATCGGCAAGACGCTGAAGTCGGCCGTGGCCAACGCCGAGAACAATGCCAACCTTTCGGCCGAGACGTTGCGGGTCAAGGAAGCCGTTATCGAAGCGGGCCCGACCATGCGGCGTTACTGGGCGCGGGCCCGCGGCATGGTCAGCCCGATCCAGAGGAAGACCAGTCACATCCGGATTACATTGACAGACGAAGCGCCGGGCAGGTAACCTGCCCGGTTTCGTGGGGGATTCGCGTTCGGAAAGGAGTGCGAAGTTTGGGCCAGAAAGTCAATCCGATCGGCATGCGCGTCACGGTGAACAAGAACTGGCAGTCCCGGTGGTTCGCCGACAAGAAGATCTTTGGTGAGCAGTTGATCCAGGACCTGAAGATCCGGGACCTGGTCAAGAAGCGGCTGGTCAACGCGGCGGTGTCCGATGTGGTGATCGAACGGTATGCGAACCGGGCGCGGGTGACCATTTTTACGGCGCGGCCCGGTATCGTCGTGGGCCGCAAAGGCCAGGACATCGACCGGCTGCGTGAAGAGATTGCCGCCATGAGCGGAAACGAGATCTATGTCGAGATCCGCGAGGTGAAGAACCCGGACGCCAACGCGCAACTGGTGGCGGAGAACATTGCCGTGCAGCTTTGCCGCCGTGTTTCGTTCCGGCGCGCCATGAAGAAGGCCATCCAGTTGGCCATGAGCCATGCCGGCGTTCTGGGCGTCAAAGTCCAGGCCCGGGGCCGGCTCGGCGGCGCGGAACTCTCACGCGGCGAGTGGTACAAGGAGGGCAAAGTCCCGCTGCACACGTTCCGGCGCAACATCGAATATGGTTTCGCCGAGGCGCCCACGACCGCCGGGCGGATCGGGGTCAAGGTCTGGATCTGCAAGGACGACGTGGAGGAGTCCGACGAGAAGCGGGTAAGGGGGAGATCCAATGCCGCTTATGCCTAAGCGGGTCGCGCACCGCAAGGTACAGCGCGGGAGCCGGAAAGGGAAGGCGTTTGCCGGCGCCGCGCTTTCGTTTGGCGAGTACGGCCTCAAGGCGATGGTTCGGGGCTGGGTCAAGGCGGCGCAGATTGAGGCGTGCCGTGTGGCGGTGAACCGGCACCTCAAGCGCAAAGGCAAGCTGTGGGTCCGGGTCTTCCCCGACAAACCCGTTTCCAAGAAGCCGCTGGAAACGCGAATGGGGAAAGGCAAGGGTGAGCCGGAGTTCTGGGTGGCTGTCGTGAAGCCGGGCCGCGTGCTGTTCGAGCTGGCGGGCGTCACCGAGCAACTTGCGCGCGAGTCGTTCCGGCTGGCCGCGGCCAAGCTGCCCGTGCGCACGCGGTTCGTCGCCCGCAGGGGCTAGCCCGGGCGGTTCGCGCGCCGCGCGAGCCCGGGGCGGGGAAGGCGCGGGCCGGAGGATGGAGACGACAACGTTTTTGACGGGGATGAGCGACGATGAAGGCCAAGGAAATCAGGAACCTGGCGGAAGGTGAATTGGATACCCGCCTCGCGGAACTGCAGCAGGAGCTGTTCAACCTCCGGATGCAGAAAGGCATGGGCCAGACGGAGCGGCCCCTGAGGGTTCGGGAGGTGCGCCGGGAGATCGCAAGGGTGAAGACCATCCAGTTGGAACGCAGAGCACAAGCGGCGGTGGAGGCGTAATCGATGCCGGACAACGGAAGACAACGCGGCCTGCGCAAGGAGCGCGAGGGGGTCGTCGTCAGCGACGCCATGGACAAGACCATCGTCGTGAGGGTTGAGCGCAAGGAGCAGCATCCGCTCTACGGCAAGGAGCGCAGACTCGCGAAGAAGTACCATGCGCACGACGAGAAGAACGAGGCCCGGCTGGGCGACAGGGTTCGGATCGCCGAGACGCGCCCGCTCAGCCGGCTGAAGAGGTGGCGGCTGAAGGAGATTCTGGCGACGGCCGAGACGAACAAAGAGGATGCCGGGGCGGGCAACGAACAATGATTATGCGGGAGACAGATCTGGTCGTGGCGGACAACACGGGCGCGCGCAGGGTTCGGTGCTTCGGCATTCTGGGCCAGGGCAAGCGCACGGCGTCCGTCGGGGACATCATCCGGGCTTCCGTGAAGGAGGCGCAGCCCGGCGGGATGGTAAAGAAGGGCCAGAAGGTTCGCGCCCTGATCGTACGGACGAAGCAGCCGTTGCGCAGGGCGGACGGCTCTTGCCTGCGGTTCGACAACAATGCCGTCGTGATCGTGGACGACCAGCTCAATCCGCTCGGCTCGCGCGTATTCGGCCCGGTGGCGCGCGAATTGCGCGACAAGAACTGCATGAAGGTGCTTTCCCTGGCCCCGGAGGTCGTTTAGATGGCAGGCACACACATCAAGCGCAATGACACGGTCATCGCGATCAGCGGCAGCGACGCGATCGGCCGCAAGACGGGGCGGGTGCTCCAGGTGCTCCCGGACAAGGGGCGGGCGATCGTCGAGGGGATGAGCCTGGTCAAGAAGCACATGCGCAAGTCGCAGGATAGTCCCAAAGGCGCGATTGTGCAGAAGGAGCGCGCGGTGTCGATCTCGAACCTGCTGCTCTACTGCCCGCGCTGCAAGAAGGGCGTCAAGAGTGTTCGGAGAAGGGAGGCCGGCAAGAAGATGGAACGCCAGTGCAGGCTGTGCGGGCACGCCTTCGACGCGTAAGGCGCGGCTGCACGGGAGAGCCCGGGCGCATTGCCGGAAATGCTATGGCCGACATGAAGCAGATGTATGCGGAACAGATCGTGCCCAAGCTCATGGAGGCGCGGGGGTACACGAACGGGTTGCAGGTCCCGCGCATGGTGAAGATCGTGGTGAATATGGGGTTCAAGGCGGGCACCGATCGTGACGTCATCAAGGGCCTCTCGGCGGAACTGGCGCAGATCACGGGCCAGAAACCGGTCACGCGCAACGCGCGCAAGAGCGTGGCGAACTTCAAGCTGCGGGCCGGGATGCCGATCGGCACGATGGTCACGCTGCGCGGGCGCAGAATGTACGACTTTTTTGAACGGCTCATCCACGCGGCGCTTCCGCGCATCCGGGATTTCCGCGGCCTGTCCCCCGACGGGTTCGACGGACGGGGCAACTACTCGCTCGGGTTGGTCGAGCAGACGATCTTTCCGGAAATCGACCCGGATGAGGTGAAGCATGTGCAGGGCTTGAACGTGACCATTGTGACGACGGCGAAAGAAAATGACGAGGCGCGCGACCTGTTGCGGCTGCTCGGCATGCCTTTTGCCGCTCAGAAGACGGCGTAAGCGGGAGATGGACCCTTGGCAAAGAAATCGCAGATAGCGAAAGCGACGAGGACGCCGAAGTTCAGCGTACGCAGGTACCACCGGTGCCGGCGTTGCGGCCGGCGCAGGGCTTACATGAACAAGTTCCAGGTCTGCCGGATCTGTTTCAGAGAGCTGGCGTTGACCGGGCAGATACCGGGCGTCATCAAGGCGAGTTGGTGAGTGGAGGCTGTATGAGTTTGTCCGATCCCATTGCGGATATGTTGACGCGCATCCGCAACGCGCACATGGCGGGGCACGAGGTCGTCGAGATGCCTCATTCGAAGGTCAAGAACGAGATCGCCCGCATCCTCAAACGGGAAGGGTATATTGCCGATTACACGGCCGAGGGCGGCGCCAAGAAGCGGCTGAGACTTTATCTGCGGTACCTGGCGCCCGAGGAGCCGATCATCCGGGGGTTGCGCCGGGTCAGCAAGCCCGGGCTGCGGCGTTATGTGCAGGCCGACAGCATTCCGCGCGTCTTGCGCGGGATCGGGGTCGTGATCCTCTCGACCTCGAAGGGCATCCTGACGGGGGGCGAGGCGCGCAAGATGCGGGTGGGCGGAGAAGTGCTGTGCGAGGTGTGGTAGGCTGAGGTGTCAGCAGGCCTCTGATGGGCAGAACCTGAAACCTTTTGGCAGCGGCCGAAGGCCGCTGGAGGGAGATGGACATGTCAAGGGTGGGGCAGAAACCGATTCCGATCCCCGCCGGGGTGACGGTGGCGGTGGAGGGGGCCACGGTTTCGATGAAGGGGCCCGGGGGCGCCCTCTCCTGGAAGGTGCCGGGCTGCTGCACGGCCCGTGTCGAGAACGGAGAGGTGTGCCTGGGACGTGCCGATGACCTCAAGGCGACCCGCGCGCAACACGGGACGAGCCGCAGCATTCTGGCCGGGATGATCCGGGGCGTCTCGGAAGGGTTTTCCAAGATGCTGACGGTGCACGGTGTGGGGTTTCGGGCCGCCGTACAGGGCCAGAAGGTTGTCCTGACCGTCGGGTACTCCTCGCCCGTCGAATTCACCGTGCCGGACGGAATCACGGTGGAGGTCCAGGACAATACCCGCATCCAAGTCAAGGGGGCGAACAAACAGCAGGTCGGCCAGGTGGCCGCCCGGCTTCGGGGGTTCTGCCCGCCCGAACCGTACAAAGGGAAAGGCATTCGCTACGACAACGAACACGTACGCCGCAAGGCGGGCAAGTCGGTGGCGTAGCCGGCAGCAGCGATGAAGTGCAAGAGCAAAGCCGATTTCAGAAGGCGCCGGCACCTGCGCGTGCGCGGCAAGATCAAAGGCACATCGGCGCGACCGCGCATGTGTGTCTCGCTGTCAAATAAACACATGTCGGTGCAGTTTGTCGACGACACGGCCGGCTTGACGCTGGCGGCCGTCTCGACGCTGCGCGACGGGAAGCAGGCTGCGAACAACGTCGTCGCTGCCGCCGCGCTCGGACGCAGGGCGGCCGAGACGGCGAAGGCACAGGGAATCGAAGCGGTCGTGTTCGACCGCGGCGGGTTCAAGTTTCACGGCCGAGTGCGGGCCATCGCGGATTCCGCCAGGGAGGCGGGCCTGCGTTTCTAGCCGGGGGAGAGGATTTCCGTGAGGAGAGCAAGTTTTCCCAGGGGAGCCGAGACAGAGGCCGATCCGGAATTCGAGGAACGCGTCGTATACGTGAACCGCTGCTCCAAAGTGGTCAAGGGCGGGCGGCGGTTCAGTTTCAGTGCCGTTGTCGTCGTGGGCAACGGCGAGGGCAAGGTGGGGTACGGATTCGGCAAGGCGAACGAGGCGACCGACGCCATTCGCAAGGGCGGCGAACTCGCACGCAAGGCGCTGGTGACGGTGAAGATGCGCGACAAGACCATTCCGCATGAGGTCACCGGCCGGCATTCGGGCAGCATCGTCCTGCTCAAGCCCGCGTCACCCGGCACGGGTGTCATTGCGGGCGGCGGCGCCCGCGCGGTGCTGGACCTGGCCGGGGTGCGGGATGTGCTCGCCAAGTCCCTGGGCAGCGGGAACAAACTGAACGTCGTCAAGGCAACCTTCTCCGCGCTGGAACAGCTCCGGACCGTGGAGGAAGCCGAAGTGGTACGCAAGGGGGCCAAGCAGGCCTGAGCAGGGGTGACGAATCCGTAAACGGGAGCAGTGGGCCGTGTTGCTATGAATTTGCACGAACTCAAGAGGAGCAGGGGCGCACGACGCCCGCGTGTGCGTGTCGGCCGGGGCATGAGCTCCGGGAAAGGCAAGACCAGCGGCCGCGGACACAAGGGCCAGATGGCGCGCAAGGGCCACAAGCACAAGCTGGGTTTCGAAGGGGGGCAGATGCGTCTGTTGAGACGGATCCCCCAGCGCGGCTTCTCCAGCAGGCAACCCACCGTCTACGTGCCGGTGAACGTGTCGGCGCTGTCCCGTTTTGACGACGGGGCCGAAGTGGATCTCGCGCGTTTGAAGGAAGCGGGCCTGGCCAAAGGCGTACGCGACGGGGTGAAGATCCTTGGAAACGGCGAACTGGACAGGAAACTCACGGTCAGGGCCCAGGCGTTCAGTGTGGCCGCCCGGCAGAAGATCGAAGCGGCCGGGGGAAAGTGTGAGATTGTGGCCGTCGCCGGTGTTTCCGGTTGAATTGACAGGCACTTGACGCCCTTTTGACAATTCCTCCGAAACAGAATGTAACGCTTTCTTGGGGGAGCCATGCTCTCGGCGTTTGCCAATACGTTTAAGATTCCGGAACTGAGGGTGCGAATCCTCTTCACGTTCGCTCTTCTGTTCGTGTGCCGTATTGTGGCCAATGTGCCGTGTCCGGGCGTGAACGCCGCGGCGTTGTCGGCCGCGATCGAACGCAGCGCGAGCAAGGTGGGGGGCGGGTTTCTGGGGCTGTTCGACATGTTCAGCGGCGGGGCACTCGGCAATTTCGCCGTTGGCGCATTGGGGATTATGCCCTACATCAGCGCCTCGATCATCCTGCAGCTGATGACGGCCGTCATCCCGGCGCTGGAACGTCTGGCGCGGGAAGGGGAATCCGGCCGGCAGAAGATCAACCAGTATACCCGTTACCTGACGCTACTGTTGTGCGTGATCCAGGGCCTCACGATCGCGACGCTGATGGAGCGGTGGCGGGAACTTGGGCTTGACTCCCAGGTCGTACTCACGCCCGGGATTCCGTTCCGGATCGTGGCCGTCATTACGATGACGACCGGAACGATGCTGCTGATGTGGCTCGGCGAGCAGATCACGGACCGGGGGATCGGCCAGGGCATATCTCTGATCATCACCATCAACATCGTCAGCCGCGCCCCGGCCGCCGTGCAGATGACGATGCTCCTGGTCGGGAAGCTTTTCAATGTGTTTCACGTTGTGCTGCTGGTGGGCATGCTTTTCCTCGTCATTGCCGGGACGGTCGCCTTGACGCAGGGCCAGCGCAAGATTCCTATTCAGTACGCGAAGCGCGTCGTCGGTCGAAAGGTTTACGGCGGGCAGAACACGTACTTCCCGCTTCGGGTCAACTACTCCGGCGTCATGCCGATCATTTTCGCCTCGGCGATCCTGATGTTTCCGTCCAAGATCCTGGATTTGATGCCGCAGCATTTTTTCAAGAGTCTCGCGGGCAAGCTGGAGCCCGGCAGTCCGCTGAATCTGGCGTTGTTCGGAATCATGATTTTGTTCTTCTCCTATTTCTGGGTGGCGACGCAGTTCAATCCGATCCAGATCGCCGATGATCTGAAGAAATACGGCGGCTACGTGCCGGGAATCCGGCCGGGCCGCCCGACGGCGGAATTCCTGGACCGGACGATGACGCGGTTGACGCTGGCGGGCGCGATTTTCCTGACGGTCATCGCCGTCATCCCCAGCGTGATGGCACGGTGGGTTGGCGTGCCCGGCCTCGTCTCACAGTTTTTCGGGGGGACCAGCATGCTTATTATCGTGGGTGTGATCCTGGACACCATGCGCCAGGTCGAATCGCATCTGGTCATGCGGCATTACGACGGGTTCTTGAGAAAGGGCAAGTTGCGGTCGCGCCGATAGGACACCGCCGAGAATCGGAGATCCAACCCTTCAGAGGGCAGTCATGAACACCATCATCTTACTGGGCGCGCCGGGGGCCGGCAAAGGGACGACAGCCGAAGGCATCAAGGCCAAGACGCGGTACGTCCACATCTCGACCGGCGACATGCTCCGGGAAGCCGTCCGGAACGGCACGCCGCTGGGGCGGGAAGCCAAGACCTACATGGAGCGGGGCGAACTGGTGCCGGACGATCTCATTCTGAAACTGGTGGAGGCGCGCCTCCAGGAAGGCGGACGGGACGAGAGCTACATGTTCGACGGGTTTCCCCGGACGATCGAGCAGGCCAAGTTGCTGGCTCAGCTGCTGGCGAAATTTCACGCCAAGGTCGACTACGTCTTTTTTCTCGATGCGGCGCGCGACGTGCTCATCGACCGCCTGACGGGGCGGCGTATCTGCCGCGAATGCGGGACCAATTACCACGTCCGCAACATCCCGCCGAAGCGGGAGGGCGTTTGCGATGCGTGCGGAGGCGAGTTGTACCAGCGCCCGGACGACACGGAGGAGACCATCGTCAACCGGCTCAACGTGTTCCGCAAGGAAACGGAGGGGTTGATTACGTTCTATGATGAGGAGGGCGTTCTGGTTCGGGTCGATTCGGCGCAGCATCGGGACAAGATCACGGCGGAAATTCTCGAGATGCTGGAAGAGCTGGCCGGGCCATGATTATCATCAAGAGCCAGCAACAATTGGCTCAGATGCGGGGCAGTTGCCGGATTGCCGCGATTGTCCGCGACACGGTCGCGAGGAAGGTCGGGCCGGGCGTCACGACACGGGAGCTGGACGAGTACGCCGAGGAATTGATCGGGGGTTTCGGCGCGAAAAGCGCGTTTTTGGGATACCGCGGCTATCCGGGACACGTGTGTATCTCGGTTAACGCCGAGGTCGTGCACGGGATTCCGGGGGCACGGCGGATCCGGCTGGGCGATATCGTCAGCATCGATATCGGGGTCCGATACGACGGATACGTGGGCGACACCGCGACGACGGTCATGGTCGGTGTGACGGACCCCGAGGTGATGCGGTTGGTCCAGACCACCGAGGAGGCCCTGTATGCCGGGATTGAGAAGGCGCGCCCGAACGCGAAGCTGTTTGACATTTCGCATGCGATCGAGAGCACGGCGGTTGGCGGCGGTTTCGCGGTGGTGCGCGAGTTCGTCGGGCACGGGATTGGGCGCGAGATGCACGAGGAACCCCAGATCCCGAATTTCGGCGAGCCGGGCCGGGGGCCCAGACTGAAGCCGGGCATGACGTTTGCGATCGAGCCCATGGTCAATCTGGGTGGGGCCGAGGTCGAGGTGCTGGCCGACGGCTGGACCGTGCTGACGCGGGACCGCAAGCCGTCTGCGCACTTCGAGCACACGATCGCGGTGCGGGAGGGGCGGGCGGAAGTGCTGACGCAGGCGGAAGAGGGTTGATTTTTTGTGGACAGGGCGGGCGCGTGCTGGTAAAGTTTACCATTTTGACCCGCTGCGGAGAGAAGGAGCAGCCGGGGGTGGGGAAATGAAGGTCAGAGCGTCGGTGAAGAAGATATGTGAACGGTGCAAGGTCGTTCGGCGTAAGGGCGTCGTGCGGGTGATCTGCGTCAACCCGCGGCATAAACAGCGGCAGGGATAGGAGCGTTCTGCATGCCGAGATTGCTTGGTATCAATATTCCCGGAAACAAGCGGATCGAGTACTCGTTGCGGTATATCCACGGCATCGGGCCGGCTCGTTCCAAGGAACTGGTGCAGAAGGCGGAGGTGAACCCGGCGACGAAGGCGGACGATTTGAGCGATGAGGAGTTGGCTCGGATCATCAACGTGATTCAGAGCACGTACCGGATAGAGGGCGACCTGCGGCGTGAGGTATCGCAGAACATTCGGCGCCTGATCAGCATCAACAGCTATCGCGGCATGCGGCACCGCTCCGGCCTGCCCGTGCGGGGGCAGCGAACGAGCACCAATGCCCGCACACGCAAGGGCCCACGCCGCACGGTCGGCGCCGTCCGCGGCAAGGAAGCCCGGGCCGCCGTGAGAGCGGGCGACAAGTAGTACCAACGAGAGGTTGCAAGGTATGGCGGAACACGAGAAGACGGACAAAGCCCCAAGACCGACCGGGGGGGAGCCGGACGAGACCGCGAAGCCGAAGGCCGCACCCAAGCCGAAGGCGCGGGGCAAGGCGGCGGACGGCCGGGGGGGGGAAGACAAGGCCCCTCAGGCGGCGGGGAACGGTGAGGCCGCGGGCGCGGAGGAAGCGTCCGGAGCGCCGCAGAAGCCCGGTGAGGGCCGTCAGGACGGCGAGCGGGGCGAGCAGCAGGCCGAGGCACGCGGCAGAGGCCGTGCCCGGGCGCAGCGGAGCGTACCGTACGGTATTGCGCATGTCACGGCCACTTTCAACAATACGGTTGTGACCATCACCGATATGAAAGGCGCGGCCGTCGGATGGTGCAGTGCCGGCCGCGCGGGGTTCAAAGGCGCCCGCAAGAGCACGGCGTTTGCCGCTACGCTTGTGGCGCAGGATGCCGCTCGGCAGGTGCTCGGGCGCGGCATGCGGGAGGTCGAGGTCCGCGTGCAGGGGCCCGGCGCGGGCCGGGAATCCGCCATTCGCGCTCTGCAGGCCGCGGGCCTCAATATTTCGGTGATCAAGGATGTGACACCCATGCCCCACAACGGTTGCCGCCCGCCCAAGAGGCGTCGCGTTTAAGCAAAGGAGAGAGAACGGATGGGGAGACCTGCAGGAGCTGTATGTCGAATCTGCCGCCGTGAGGGCGCGAAGCTTTTTCTCAAAGGGGAGCGCTGTTACATGGCCAAGTGCCCCATTGAACTCGGACGCGCCGCGCCCGGTATGCACGGCCAGCGGCGCGGCAAGGAGAGCGATTACGGACGGCAGCTGCGCGAAAAACAGAAACTGCGCCGGTCCTACGGCCTCAGCGAGGGCCAGTTCCGCCTGTTTTTCCAGCGGGCCGCCCGCAAGCGGGGGATCACCGGCGAACTGTTGCTGCAGATGCTCGAGCTGCGGCTCGACAACCTCGTTTACCGGCTCGGGTTCTGTGCCTCGCGCCGCGCCGCGCGCCAGTTCGTTCTGCACGGCCATGTCGAACGCAACGGCAAGAGGGCATCGATCCCCTCCATGATCTGCAGCGCCGGCGATGTCGTTGGCGTCGAGAACAAGCCGAAAATTCGCGAAATGGTCGGCGCCGTCATGGATGCCGCCGAGTCCAGGGGGATTTCGTCCTGGCTGACGCTGGACAAGAAGAACGCCAGGGGCGAGATTCTGCATGTGCCCTCGCGCGATGAAATCGCGCCGGTCGTCAACGAACAGCTTATCGTCGAATTGTATTCCAAGTAGCGGGGCGCATGTCCGCTAGGGTTCTGGGAGGATAGAGAACATGCCGATCAGACTGCATCGATTCGAAATGCCTAAACGACTCGTCAAGGAAGAGGACGGGGCAAGCGACACGTACGCCAGGTTTGTCGCCGAACCGTTCGAGGCCGGTTACGGGCGGACTTTGGGTAATTCTCTCCGGCGCGTGCTGCTCTCGTCGCTCGAAGGAGCCGCCATCGCCTCCGTCCGAATCGAGGGCGCGCCCCACGAGTTCTGCACGCTGCCCGGCGTCGTCGAGGACGTCACCGACATCATTTTGAACCTCAAACAGGTCCTGTTTCGCATGCACACGCGGGGCACCCAGAACCTGACGCTCAAGGCCAAGGGGTCCGGGACCGTGACGGCGGGCGATATCGAGGTGGACAGCAATATCGAGGTGCTCAACCCCGACTGCCACATTGCCACCCTTTCCGACGACGGGAAACTCGATATGGAACTCGAGGTGAAGATCGGACGCGGCTACTGCCCGTCCGAATGGAACCAGAAGGAAGAACAGGTCATCGGCGAGATCCCCATGGACGCCATCTTCTCGCCCGTACGCCGCGTCAAGTTCGACGTCGAGAATACGCGCGTCGGACATCGGACCGACTACGACAAGCTTGTGCTCGACGTCTGGACCGACGGGCGGATGACCCCGGACGACGCGCTGACGACCGCGGCCGCCATCCTGCGCCACCACCTCGACGTGTTCGTGGACTACGACGAGAACGTGGTCGAATTCGAGGAGGGCGCCAAGCAGCTGGATGAGGAACGCGAGAAGTTGCGCCGCATTCTGAACATGAGCGTGAACGAAATCGAAATGAGCGTGCGGGCCGCCAACTGCCTGAACAACGCCAATATCACGACGATCGGCCAACTGGCGATGAAACAGGAATCCGAGATGCTGCAGTACCGCAATTTCGGGCGGAAATCCCTGAAGGAAATCAAGGACAAACTGACATCGTTGAACCTGTCTTTCGGGATGACCTTTGACCCGGAACTGCTGCAACCGCCGGTCGAAGTGGAAGCGGGTAACCGGTAGGATTCGGGGTTTTAGCTCATGCGACACGGAAAAAGCACGAAGAAACTGGGAAGAACCTCCGCTCATCGAAAAGCGTTGCTTGCGGCGCAACTGTGTGCTTTCATTGAAGCCAAGCGGGTCAGGACGACCCTGCCCAAGGCCAAGATGCTTCGCCGGTTTGCCGAGAAGATGGTGACGCTCGCCAAGAAGAAGACCCTGGCGGCCCGCCGCCACGTGCTCGCGCTGCTGCGGCGCCGGCTCTGCGTGGCCAAGCTGTTCGACGAGATCGCGCCCGCCTGCGCCGAACGAGCGGGCGGCTATGTGCGGATCGTGAAGCTCGGGAGGCGACTCAGCGACAGCGCCGAGATGGCCGTCCTGGAATGGGTCGATTCAGCGCCGGAGCCGAAGAAGAAGAAGGCGAAGGCGAAGGCGAAGGACGAGAAGACGGGCTGATCGTATGGACGGTGTGCCGCCCCGCAGCAGGCTCGCGGCCTGCCTGTTTGCCGGTAGCAGGACTCCGGTCCCATCACCTGGAGGTTCGAGATGGCGAAATTCAAGTATGTGGCGATGGACTCCAAGGGCCGCGAAACCGAGGGCATGGTCGAGGCCGAGAACCAGGCCGGCGCCCTCGACATCATCAAGGAAAAAGGATTCTTTCCCACACGCGTCGAGGAACTCGGCGCCAAACGTCGTGCCGCGGCAACCGGCGCGGAGCCCGGCGCCAAGAAGGGGCTGGGCGGCAGGGAACTGCGCATTCCGGGGCTGGGCGGCAGGGTCAGGCCCAAGCAACTCACGATCTTTACCCGCCAGCTGGCTACACTCATCGACGCGGGCCTCCCGCTCCTGCGCGGCCTGAACATCCTGCTGAAACAGGAACGGAACGTCGCGCTGCGGCGCGCGATCGGCCAGATGGCCGAGGGGGTCGAGGGCGGCAACACCTTCGCCGAGGCCCTCTCGCACCAGCCCAAGATCTTCAACAAGCTCTTTGTCAATATGGTGCGGGCCGGGGAGGTCGGCGGCGTTCTGCATCTGGTTCTGGACCGGCTGGCCGAGTATATGGAGAAGGCACAGCGGATCAAGAACAAGGTGCGCAGCGCCATGGTGTACCCCGCCGTGGTGATCGTCGTCGCCGTCGTCGTGGTTTCCGTTCTGTTCGTGTTCATTATCCCCAACTTCCAGCGGATATTCAAAGACCTGCTCGGCGAACAGGGCCTGCCCGCCCTCACCCGCGGCGTGCTGGCCGTCAGCGAGACACTCAAGAATCACGGCCTTTATGTCATCGTCGGCATCATCGGGGTCGTTATCCTGTTCAGGCTTGTCGGAATGACCAGGGGCGGGCGCTACGTCTATGACTGGATTAAACTGCGCTCGCCCATCTTCGGCCAGCTCGTGACGAAGGTCAATATCTCCAGGTTCTCCCGCACGCTCGGTACCCTCATGTCTTCCGGCGTGCCTGTGCTTCAGGCGCTCACCATCGTCCGCGATACTGTCGGCAACGAGGTGCTCGGCCGGGCTATTATGAAGGTCCACGACAGCATCAAGGAGGGCGATACCATGGCCCGGCCGCTCGAGGCCGCCGGCATCTTCCCGGGAATGGTCGTCAGCATGATCGACGTCGGCGAGGAGACCGGCGCGCTGCCTCAAATGCTCGTGAAGATCGCCGATACCTACGACGACGAAGTCGACTCTGCCGTCGAAGCCATTACCTCCATCATTGAACCCGTGCTCATCATCTTCCTGGCCCTGATCGTCGGCACGATCGTCATCTCCATGTTCATGCCGCTCATCGCCATCATCGGGAAGCTTGGGCAGTAGGGGACCGGGGACCGGCAGACTGACACCGGCGCGCGTGGAAGCCGGCTTTCTTTGCTCTGATTCCTTCAACAGGCCGATTTTCATAGCCATACTCCGATTAGAATAAGCTTATCTTGCGCCAATGAATCTTTGCGCAAGCGCGGCGTTTGGCAGGGCCGTCCGTAATCCACAGGAAATGCGTCTGCCTCTCGGATTGGCACGATTTGTGCTCTGCAAGAAGGCGTGCGGGATGTGTCATGAGAGGATTCGCTCGATCGACTCCGAGTGCGCGGTTTGGGGCTTTGGCCGTACGAAGTGGGCGCAGCCGCGGTCGCCAGCTCGCCTTCACACTCATCGAACTGCTTGTCGTCATCGGAATCATCGGAGTTCTGGCCGGTCTTGCGCTGCCCGCCGGTTGGCAGGTCAGGGAAAAGGCCAGGCACGTTCAGGCTGATTTGTACTACGTGAAATTCGACACGGATCACGACCGCGTCATTCCGGCCGACGGGCTCACGCCGCCGCGCGACGTCCGGGCATCGGTGATCGTGTGGACGTTCGACCGGGCGGGCCGGGTGATCGGGAGCTGGCAGAAGTAGGCGGACGGGTGGAAGGTTGGAAGACTGGAAGGCTGGAGGGGGCACAGTCAGAAGTCTGAAATATGAAGAGTGGGATCGGTGGACGAGAGCGGCGACGAGAGCGGTTAACGAGTCGAGATTGCCCCATCGTCCACCGTGAAGGTGGATGCAGGAAGGCCTCGGGCCTCTTGGGAAAAGCTTGCTTGCAAAGGGCAGGCCTGGGCCGGTATACTCGGGCAGAAGTGGAGGTCGGACGGATGAATCGATGCCGCGGGAAAACGCCTGATGGCGCCCGCTGGGCCGGTGCCGGCGGGTTCACGATGATCGAGCTTATGGTCGTGTTTGGCGTCATTGTCATCCTCACCGGTATTGTGCTGGGCGTGGCGAACCATGCGCAGGAAAAGGCGCGCACGGCCAATGCCGCGGCGACGCTGCAGAAGATGAGGAACGCCTTGGACGACTACAAGGCGGAGAAGGGGACCTATCCCGAGAAGAAAGTGGGACAACCCAGCGCCGTGAACAAGTCTTTTCGCATGACGATCGGCAAGCATCTCCCGTTGAACTTCCCGGAAACGGATCCCTGGGGCACGGAGTACTACTACGTCTACCTCTCGAAGTCGGCGTGCCAGGTGTTCTCGTGCGGGCCGGATCGGAAGTACAGTACGCGGGACGATGCGCACAAGTACAACCTGGACAACGTTCGGCAGTAGCCCGGCCGCGGCGGGGAAGCAGGGGGATGCCGGACGGGATGGCCGACTGAACGGGGCGGGGCGCTGGGATGCGGGACGGGTTTGCGTGAGCAAACGGAAGGCGAAACGGAGATGAACAGATTCAGACGCGGACTTTTCGTGAGACGCGGCTTCACGCTGCTGGAGTTGCTCGTTGTCATTGCGGTCATTGCCATATTGGCGGGGCTCATGCTGCCGGCGTATCAGGCGGTGCGCCGCCGGTTCCGCGCCATGCGGGCGAAGACGGAAGTCCTGAATCTGAAGACGGCTTGGTCGGAATATCTCGCGGAGTATGGGAAGTGGCCGGATTTCGCGAGCCAGTCGGCGCCGGTGCCCATGAAGGAAGAGGGGACGCCCGCCCTGCGGGTGCTGCAGGGGCGGGAAGAACAGCCCAAGTACAACCACCGCAAGCGCGTGTTCATGGAGTTCAGTCTGCTCAACGCCAAGACGGGAGATCCCATCAACCCGTGGGCCGATCCGGATGCGGACGCGACGGCGGCTGAAGACCTCTACTACGCGAAGTTCGATGTCGACTACGACAACGTCATTCCGGCCGACGGCCGCACGCCAGAGGATGACGTGAAGGCGAGCGTTATTGTCTGGACGGTGGACCGGGACGGGAACGTGATCGGCAGTTGGCAGAACTGAGGCGAGATTCGAAATTTGAAACTGGAAATTGGAAATTCGGGACCGGGCGGCCTGGGGTCGACCGGCAGGCGAGAGGGGAACGGCGCGCCGCGAAGGTCGCGAGGGTTCACCCTGATCGAGATGGTCATGGTGATTCTGGTGCTGGGCATGCTGCTGGCGATTGCCCTGCCGGCCATCAACACCGCGCGGCGCAACGCGAAGCGGAAGCAGGCGCGTTACGACGAAGACCGCCTCATGACGGCCATCAAGAACTACCGCAACACCTACGGCAAATGGCCGGAGCAGACGCAGGCGAAGGAGGACAGGACCTATTGGCCGGAACACCCGCGCGGCCACGAGCAGACGAACCTGATCGGTACGCTGGTCCTGGCCAATCCGCGGCGCATTCAGTTCCTGGAACTCGGCGAGGAATCGGTGGTCAGCAACGCCATGGTCGATCCGTGGGGCCGCCCGTACGTCGTGGCCATCGATGAGGACGGCAATGGCGAGACGCTGGTCGATATCAACGATCTGAAATGGGAAGACGAGCGGCTGACGTTCCGAGACGGCAGGAGCGTGTTCACGGAGACCGTGAAGACACAGACGGTGGCGGTGGTCTCGTGGGGGCCGGTCCCGACCAATACGAAGCTGAGGGTGTACTCATGGACGGAAGACTGAAGACCAGACAGGGCTTCACGCTGATGGAGTTGCTGATTGTGATGGGGCTGATGGTGCTGCTGATGGGGCTGGCCATTACGACGTTCACGCATGGCCGAGCGGAAGCCATGCGCGGCGCGGTCATCAATGTGCGCTCGGCGCTTGTTTTTGCGCGCCAGCAGGCCATTACGCAGCGTACGCCCACGACGCTGATCGTGGGCCATGAGGAGATCGGGCGAAGCCAGATCATGCGTTCGTTCTACGCCGTGACGAACGGCGCCGACGGGTTGGTCATGACGACCAACTATCTGCCGGACGGCATCGTGTTCACGAACCTGGCAACGAGCGCCGGCCGGACCGTCTACTCCGCGCTCACCTTCAGGCCGGACGGCAGCGTGGACGGCGATGCGATGGGCCATCAGTTCGGCATGACCGAAGAGTACGGCAGCGCCCAGTCGGTAGCGTTCGACTTCAAAGTGCTCTCTCTTACCGGCATCGTCAAGGTCCAGGAACGGGTGCGCTCGGTGCAGTAGCGGGCTGCCCCGGGTTCCTGGCCGGGGCCCGGCCGTGCCCGAACCGGCCAGTGGGGCCGCAACGGGCCGGCCAGGGCGGCGCAACGAGCGAATCGCGGGACGGGCTTTCCAGCCCGTCCCGGACAGTGGTGAGCCGCGGGGAAAAGGGGACGGGCTGGCAAGCCCGTCCCGCGGCGAGTCGAGAGAGCCTGAAGGCCCGGGTCGGCTGCGGTTGCCATTCTGCTAGGCGAAGATCCGGTCGTTGTCGGTGTCCGTCTCCGTGCGCGTTCCCTCGTTCCTTGCCGCCGGCCGATCCGGCCGGCGTACGATGGCGAAGTAGGCCGAGCGCGGTGACGCGCTCGGCTGCACCTTCCGCACGAATCCCTCGGCACAGAGGCTCTTGAGGTCGTGGGTTGCCGTATTGGGCGAGACGCCCAGCGCCTTGAGGACCTCGCCGCGGGTCAGCGTCTCGTGCCGCGCGAACAGCTCGCGCAGCCGCTCCAGGCGCCGGATGCGGGACTTGCCTTGCTTGATCCATTGCTCGTCGGCGCCGGCCGCGGCATCCTTTTCGCGCGCCGGCCCGCCCGGCGCCGGGCATGCGGCCGCTTCCGCCGGCCCACCCGCACGCGCGGGCCGGTGCATCGCGGCTTGGGGCGCATCGGCCGCGGCCTGTTCTCCGAGGCGGACGTCGGCGACGTCGTAGTAGAGTTTATCCGAATTCATCAGCCGCATCCGTTCGATCGTATTGCGCAGTTCGCGAACGTTGCCGGGCCACGGATGGCGGCGGAGCAGCGCCTGCAGGCCCGGCGACATCGCCGCGTGCACGCCGTGCGCACGGCCCAGGTCCAGAAAATGCGCGGCGAGCGGCAGAATGTCTTCCGGCCGTTCCCGCAGCGGCAGCAGGTGGATCTGGAGCCGGCGCAGTCGGAACAACAGGTCGCGCCGGAAGCGGCCCTGCTCGGCGAGTTGCGCCGGATCGGCATTGGTGGATGCGACGATGCGGCAGGCAATGCGTCGCGATCTGGAGCTGCCGACGGCGCGGATGTCGTTGGTTTCCAGCACGCGCAGGAGCGCCACCTGCAACCGCGCCGAGACGTCGCCGATCTCGTCCAGCAGGAGGGTGCCCTGGCCCGCCTCTTCGAACAGGCCGCGTCTGGACTCCGTCGCGCCGCTGAACGCGCCCTTATGATGCCCGAACAGTTCCGACTCCAACAGCGATTCGGCGATGGCGCCGCAGTTGACCGCGATGAACGGGTGCTGGGCGCGCGGGCCCGCCTCGTGCAGGGCGCGCGCGACCAGCTCCTTGCCGGTCCCCGTCTCGCCGGTGAGCAGGACGGGCACATCGAGCGGCGCGAATCGGAGGATATCCTCGCGCACGGCCGCCAAGGCGCCGCTGATGCCGGCCAGCCTGTCGAGGCCGGTCGCCTCCGCGCGAGGGACGGGAGCCGGTTCGGGCGCGGCCGCCGCGCGCGATTCGCCCCGCGACGCCCGCAGGCGAAGGGCCGCGCGGGTCAGGCGCACGAGCGCGTCGCGCGGCATGTCGATCGCGAGCCGCAGCTCGAAATCGAGCCGGCCCGTCGCGTCGCGCGTATCCACCGCCTCCAGCAGGGCCGCCCAGTGCCGCACGGCCTCGTCTTCCCGCCCCGCCAGCAAGGCGGTGCGGGCCAGGAAGAGGTCGTCGAGGTAGCCCGCGTTCCCGCGGCGGTGGCGCAGCTCGAGCAGGCGCCCGGCCGCCGCGCCGTTGCCGGCCGCGAGTTCCGCGCGAACCAGATTGAAACTCAAACACCCCACGCCGGCGACGGCGTCCTCGTTGTCTTTCGCGCACAGACGCGCCCAGCGCAGGCTCTGCTCCGCGTTGTTCCCCAGCAGGCTGCGCATGGCCAGTGCCCAGTCCGGCAGGTGCCGGCGATCCGGCGCCGCGCACATCAGGTCCAGCAGGACTTGGTAGTTCTCAAAGGTGCGGGAGAAGAAACGGTCGATGTCGAACCCCTCAATCTCGGTCACCAGCCGCCCCGCCAGGTCGAGACGACCCGTCTCCACATGATCGATGAATCGGACCACCGCCAGCCAGCTCCGGCGGAAATGGTCCGTGTACTGGGCCGAAAGCCGGTTCAATTCCGAATCCAGTTCCCGCAGACGCCCCATTTGCGCCAGCAGGTAGGCCAGCTCCAGCACAATGAACTTGCGGCGCGGCGAAGCGGCAGGCAGCCCAGCAAGCGCATCAGCCATCAGCGCCTGCTGCTTCGCGCGGTCGCCGTCCGCACCCGCCAGATGCGCTTCGACAACTCGTACATAGGACGCCAACTCCGGCGGCGTCCGCCGCGTGATGAGGGCGCCGGCCCGTTGCGCCAGGGTGCGCGCCTGCGTCAGGCTGCCCCGCAGCGACGAAGCCTGAATCCATGACGCATGCGCCCAATTGCCGAGAAACAGCACCAGCAGATCCGAATCCGCTTCTTCGATCCGTACGTCGCGCGCCAGGCGAAACGCTTCCTTTGTCGAGTGACGCCCGTCGATGAAATCACGCAAGTGTCGCAGCGCCGTCGCCATCGGCTCGCCGCCGGCGGGCAACGTGCGCAGAATTGTGCTCAGATCCGTGTCTGAACTCACGTAGGCCGCGATGAGCGGATGCAGCTGCACATCCGGCATGGTCAGGCCCTCCTTCCTGGTGCCCCAGGGCAGCGTTCACCGAACGCAAGCCCAGGCCTCGGCCTTGGAATCAGCTCTCTCGCATTAGTCTTGCGTGTATGATAAGCCAATTTTGCGTCAATGGCAAGAGGGTGAGAGGGATGGCGGGCAATTCTCATTAGGGCGTTGCGCCCGTTTGTAGTGTGGTGGAAGCCCCGTGAGGGGCGTTCCCGGGGCAAGAGGCTGGACATGAGCGGTTCGACGCGCGCAGCCAGGCGTGCTTCTTCCGCCCGGTTGGCACACTTTGTGCTGCATTCTTCGGTACGACAGGTGGTTTGCGGTGCATATGCGGACTTCCGCCGGTTCCGGTCCTGTTGCCGGAGCGGCGGGAGTGACATCCGCCTGCTGGCGTATCGGCGTTCGAAACCCGAATTGACGTGTGTAGCGACAGGCTCTAGAATGGTTGGCCGAGACCGCGGGGGAGTGCGCGGTTCGTCTTGTGAGAGTCTGGGAGGGATTGATGAGAGGCAACGAAGGGTTCAACCTGGTCGAGGTGACCTTGGCCATGCTGATTGTGGCGGTGGGGTTGCTGAGTGTGTTCAGCCTGTTCCCGTCCGGGTTGGACGCGAACGCGAAAGCGATTGCGGACACGCACAGTGCGATATTCGCGGAGGAAGTCTTCAACGGCATCCGAGCGGAGGCGCAGCGGCGTGCGGCGGCGGAACGGGATGCGGCGCTGAAAGAGGATACGGTAGACCCGAAAGACGCATGGGACGGGTTGCCGGATGCCCTGCTGCCGGTTGCGGCGCCGGCGGCGTGGCTGAAGAGCGACCGGCTGGGCACGCAGACGACGCAGGGGCGCGTGTTCTGCAACACCTACACGAACATTTCGTTTCGTGGCAGGGGCGGTGCGGGGCAGGCGACTGAGATCGTAGACCATGCGCTGCGCTATCGGCTGGACGTCGCACCGCGGAACGAGAAGGTGATGGCGGCCACGCTGTACGTCTGGCCGAACGAGTTCGGCTCCGCCGACCCGGCGGACTCGACGATTTTCTACAGTGAATTCTACAAGTTCGATTTCTAGCTCGCGGAGAATGAGGCAGATGATGATTCAGTTCAGCCATTCAGTGCGGGGTGAATTCCCCAGGACATGCGCGACGTTTCAGGCCGGCAACGGCGGCTTCACGATTCTCGAGCTGCTGTGTGCCATGACGGTGCTGCTCGTGATTGCCGTGATGATGGGCAACATCTTCACCGACAGCAACAAGGCCTGGAAGATGGGGATGGGCCAGGCGGAGAACAACACCTCGGGCCGCGCGGCGGTGGATTACATCGCGCGCGACCTGGCGCAGGCGGTGGCCGACACGAACCTCACGTTCGTGATTCAACCGGACCGGCACGGCCTCAACACCTACGGCATGGAGAACGACGAGCTGTGTTGCGTGACGGTCGTTCGCACTCCCGACGACACGGAGGACCCGCGTTCGGTCGAGGAAGTGTTTTACTACGTGCGGGAGATGAGCGACATCAACGGCAAGGCGTTGAAGGGGCGCTACGAGCTGGCGCGCGGGCACTACGGCGCGGCGATATCCGACGACAACTATCGAGACCACTGCTACCACGACAGGAAATGGTGGGACGGCAAGCGGGCGACGGGCGAAGTGCTCGTCGAGAACGTGGCGGGCCTGCGCTTCTACGCCTACGACGAAGCGGGCCTTCTTGCGGGCGAGCCGTTCGATGACGGGTACAAATCGGACCAGCACGATGACGTGCTGCCGATGTGCGTTGACGTGTTCCTGGAGGTCTTGAGCTCGGACGACTCCATTCGGGCCTCGGCGCTGAGCGGGGACGACCTGAAGAACTTCATCGAACGCAACGCCAAGCGGTACACCGCGCGCGCGTTTTTCGCCAACCGGGACGGGTACAGGAACAGAGCGATTATCATGGGTGGGGTCGAATGAACATGAAACCGTTTCAGAGACTCGACGTGCGGCGCAAGGACGGCATCGCGCTGGTGATCGTGCTCGGCCTGTTGTCGGCGCTCATGCTGCTGGCCGTGGCGTTTGCCATCTCGATGCGGGTAGAGCGGCTTGCGGCCCGCAACTACTCCGATATGACGCGGGCGAAGCAGTTGGTCTATGTGGGGTTGGCGCGGGCTATCGAGCAGGTGAATCTGGAGATGGCGGGCAAGGCCTATCCCGACGAGACGGTCTTTCCGATGGGCTGCCTGGCGTTGCTGGGCGGGGAAGCCTCCAACCTGGTGCCGGGCTCGGTCTGGGCGGGCAACCCGGGCAAGGAGATGGCATGGGATACTATCGAGGCCGGGGGCAGAAAGCACGGCCGCTATGCCTACGTCGCGCTGGACTGTTCGGGCCTGCTTGACGCCAACTTCGTGGGCGGCACCGAGCAGACGAACGGGTACTCGCCGGGCGAGATCCAGCTCGACGAACTGCCGGAGGTCGGCAATCCGGATTGGATGGCGGCGAACCGCGCGATCGACGGGCAGTACGAAACGGTCGCGGAGCTGTGGTGGCTCAACAGAAGGAACCGGGCGATCGGCGGCAAGGCGCTGAAGGCGTTCCCGGAGAACCTCTTCGTCTACTCGCACGATCAGCAGCAGTATCTCGAGACCGGCACGCCGGGAACGGATTCGGCGGCGGTCAAGAACAAGATGCTGAACCTGAGCGCCTACGACGTGGACAACATGACGGAGGGCGAGCTGCTCGACCTCCACGACAACCTGGAGACGATATTCAACAAGCTCATTGAGCCGTCGTACGAGCGCTGGAACGACGTGGCGTGGAACCTCATCAATTACATGGATTCGGACAACATACCGGCGATTGGCGTCTATCCCCAGCACAACGAGTGCGAAGGGAGCGACTCCGGCCCGCTTTTCAATGAAATTGTGCTCGCCCCGGTAGGTTCGAACTACGAGTTTCGGGTGGAGGTCTGGTTTCCGTTTACGCCGGCGCGAATCAAGGACAAGGAATACGAGGTCGTGGTCGACGTCTACCACCAGCAGATAGGCTGGGACAAGGCGCTGCGCAGGATCGATCCCCAGGAACTGCGCAACAACTCGAAGATCTGCCTGTGGTCCTCCGGCCGGGGCAAGCATTTTCTCGGGGCCATGTACTGGCCGGACAGGCAGTTCGAAGTGATCCAGACGGGGGTCATTCCCGTGATCAACAAGGAGTTCGACAAGAACCGCAAGATATACGCGCGAGTGACCTTGTATCACTGCGAGAAGGACATCCGCACGGACGAAGCCTCGGGGTGGCGTCCCAACTGGGGCGAGAACAACAGCAACGTCCCGCTGGACTGGGAGGTGGGCAAGTGCGGCGGCTTCATGATCAACGATCCGCGAAAGAACTGTGAGCGGAACCTGTGGAAGCAGAACTGGCGGGGCGAGGGCAAGGACACGTTGGGCGCGTTCAACGACGGCGCCTGCGAATGTTACGGGCAGTCTTACGAAGGGCCGAGCGGCACCTTCACGCGCGACAACGTGCCGATCTACATCCGAAACGGCCCGCTGGAGTCGGTGGCGGAACTCGGCCACATCTTCCGCAGCAACCCGCTCAACTGGAAAGACACGAGCCGGGCCCACCCGCCTGACTTCTGGCTGAGCATCGACCTGTCCGATCCGCGCATGGCCCGCGTGGTGGACTACATCACGGTGCACCCGACGAATGCCGCGCCGCGCGGGCTGGTGAACATCAACACGAAGAACAAGGACGTCCTGAAGGCCATGCTCGAGGGGTTGCAGCCGCGGGACTATCCCGACGCGTCGGATGCCTACAAGATCGACATCGACAAGGCGGTGAACGCGATCCTGAAGTACCGGCAGACGGCGGCGTTCAAGAATGTCGGCGATCTGAGCAACGTGAAGGAACTGCTGGACTGTCTGGACTCGGCGCCCGAGAACGATTACTCGCGCGAAGCGGTCCTGCGCAGTCTGATGAGCCTGGGCACGGCCCAGCAGAACCTGTTCACCGTTATCGTGACGGCCCAGGCCTTCGCGCCCGGCGGAACGCTGCCTGTGTCGGAACAGAAGGCCGCGGCAACCGTGTGGCGCGACGCGTATACCGGGAAATCGTTCCTGCGCTCGGTGAAGTGGATTGCCGAATAGGGCCCGATGCGCGGTCTTCGCGGATTGCCCGGCTGGTTCCCGGCGCCGTCGCGGGGGTCATGGGCTGAACGGAAGATCCCTGATTCGGACGATCAAGGCCTGGACGCGGGTCTTGGCCTCTTCGATACGCAAGGCTTCCCGCACCGTGGTCGCGGCGCCGCAGACGGCGTTGGCTCGTTTCTTCCACTGCGCCAGCTCGGCTTCGACCGCCTGCAGTTCTTCCTGCTTCTGCTTCCGGATCTCTTCCAGGATGGGGGCGATCTTGGCTTCCATTTCCCGCTCCCACGCGCGCCGGCGTTTGGAGTACTGCCAGAACTGTTCGCTCTCCTGCTTGCGGGGCGGGCCGTAGGAAGCCAGCCTGTCTTGTTCCTGGTTCTCGTACCGCTTCTCGATTTCCTGGCGCTTTGCGTTCAGGTCCTCGACCTGTTTCTGGCAGTTGGCGCCCCACGCGCCCAGCGCGTTCAGCACGTTAATGGCGAACTGCCGTTCTTCCTGTTCGTAACCTTCGGGGATCTTGACGTTGGCGCCGGCCAGAATGGCCTGTTCGTGCTGCCCGTTCGCGACCTGCTGATGGACGAGGCGGAGCAGGTAACGGGTCTGCGGGCTCATCTGTTCGGGGCGCTTCTCGTCCGGTGCGTACCAGCGGCCCTTGATCTTGATGTGCCCGTCGGCGACCCGCTTGAGTTCCGCGTCCCATGTCGCGCGGAGCTGCTCGACTTCGGGGCGCCGTGCGGAATCCGGGTACTTCGCGAGGAACGCATCGAACACGAGTTCCATGGCCTTCTCGTAGTAGAGCGGCTCGTCCGACTCCTCGCCCGGCGTCACGGTCCGGATGAGTCGCCACTCGGCCTCGGCCGGATCCTCCTTCTCGGTTTTCACCACGGAGCTTTTCGGGACGAGCTGTGTCGCATAGATCGTGTAGGTGCTGTTGGGCACGCGCAGCGCGTAGTAGTCGGGCTTGTCTTCGTCTTGCTGCATGGCCGCGACGGTCAGGACGCTGCCGTCGTTCAGATGCACCTTCTGCATGGCCGGTTGTGCTTCGTCGAGCTTGAACTCGTCGCGAATCCGCTGTTCGAGCGTCGCGATCTTCTCGCGTTGCGCCGCTTCCTCGGCCTGCTTGCGGCTCTCCGCCTCTTCGATCTGTTTCTGGCGCGCCGCGTCCTCCTGCCGTGCCTTTTCTTCAGCCAGCTTGCGCTGCTGTTCTTCCTCTTGCCTGCGCTGCTGCTCTTCGATTCGTCTCTGTTCCTCTTCCTTCGCTATCCGCCTGGCCTCTTCCAGTTGTTCCTTCTTCTCCTTCTCGATCTGCCGTTTCCGCTCCTCTTCGGCCAGTCTGGCCTGCTTGCGCATGTGCAGGCCGAACGCGGCGGCGAGCAGCACGACGAGCAGGACGACCAGCACGACAAGCCCGGGCATCTGGCTCTTGGCCTTGGATTCTCCGGCTATCTCGCCGCTGGGTTTCCGCCCGCATTTGACGCACAGAACGGCGTCTTCTGCCATGTCCGCGTTGCAGTACTGGCACTTGACGGCCGGTTCCGGCGGCGGTTCTGCCGGTTTCGGGGGCCGGACGGGCTGGGATTGGCTGGGGACAATCAGCGACTCGTTGCAGGCCGGGCAGGCCAGCGTCTCATTCGCCAGCTCCTGATCGACCTCCAGGTGCGTACGACAGTGAGGACAGTGAAACTCGATGTCGGCCATGGCATGTCCTTTGCTTTGAAATATCGTCGCGAACCTGTCCAGCCACGAGACTGTTCTTGCCGGCAATATTCGCATACTTCCGGGGTGTGGTCAAGAATGCATGCGTGAAAAGAGTTTGCGTGCGTTGCGGGCGATTCTGGGGTAGGATGGGGCCCGGCGGCTGGAATGGCGGTGTGTGTGGGGCGACATCGGAAGGTACGGAATTCCGTTGTCCCGCTACGGGCGGAAGCCGTAGGTTTGGCTGGCGTATGGAGGGCGACGAAGATGCGAAAGACGTTCTTGGCTGTGTCGCTGACGGCCGGTGTTTTGCTGACGAGCGGCAGCGGGGTTTGGGCCCAGCGGCCCGCGCCCCAGCCGCTTCAGGTGTTGAAGTACGGGCATCCGGGGGACGAGCGGCATCCGTTCCACCAGACGGCGCTCGCCTTCAGGCAGGAAGTGGCTGCGCGATTTCCCGGTGTGACGGTGGAGATTCTCACGGGCCGTGAGATCGGCGGCGAATCGGCGCTCGTGAAAGCGTTGCGCAAGGGCGAGATCGACGTGGGCCCGCTCTCATCCGAGACGCTCATGGATATGGTGCGCGACTACGAACTGCTCGCCATGCCGTTTCTGCTCAAGGATGCCGGGCATTTCTACCGCGTCATGGAGTCTGACTGGGAGTCGAACTGGAGCACAGCACTGGAAGATCAGCGCCTGATCCGGCTCGGCTACATTGTGGACGGCGCCCGCGATTTCTGGGCGCGCGGGCCCGTGACCAGCCTGGCCGAGCTGGCGGGCAAGACGATCGGGCTGCCGGGAAACTGGCCGGCGGCTGACGCGTGGGAGAAGCTCGGCGCCGTTCCCAAGCGGGTTTCCTGGCGGGAACTGTCGGAAGGGCTGGCCCAGGGCACGATCGATTGCGGGGAAGGGACCGTGCAGGACTACCTCGAGACGAAGGCGTTTGCGAGCGCGCCGTATTACGTGCGTGTGCAGGCCGCCTATACGTGGCACGCTGTCTGCCTGGCGCGGCGAACCTGGTGGCGGTTCAGCCCGGGTGACAAGGTGAAACTGATGCAGGCCGGCCTGGCCGCCGTGGAGAAGGGGCGCACGTATTTCCTGGCTCATGAGAAGGCGCTCGGTGCGCAGATCAGCGCTCAGCGCGTCGAAGTCAAGGTTCCCCAGGACATTCAGCTCTGGCGGAAGAAGGTTGAGCCCGTCCACAAAGAGGTGGCCGACGACTTGAACGCGGCAGACCTTCTGAAGGCGATCGAGGGTTTGTAGCGCGCGGCCCGGGGCTCACCCCGCCGGCTGCTCGAGGGGTTCGGGGGCGGGCAGGCGGATGTCGACCGAGGTGTGCCCGTACTGCTGGAAGCGGTTGGTCTTGGTCTTGACGTCGCACGGGTTGCAGAGCCCGTAGTGGATGCAGGGCCGGTAGACGTCTTCCACGACGAACGCGGGGTCGTCAAGCCGGCCGATCGGCGTGCGGTCGGCGTACAGATCGCTGTGGCATCGGTATACGTTGCCCGCCGGGCCGATGAGCAGTTCCGTCGTCCGGCATTCCACCCGCTCCCCCTGCCGGCAAGCCAACGCACCGGGGAACTTGTATGTGCCGTACAGCTGGCCCTCGTGGTAGCCCAGGAATTCCTTGACCCGGAAATCGATTCCCGCCTCCACGCACTCGCGCTGCGCGCGGTCGATCTCGTCAACGGTCGACGGGTGGCGTACGGCCCAGATCCCGACGGAGTACCCGTTTGCGAGGAGTCTGAGCGTCTTGCGTTTCACGGCGCGCAGATCCATCGTTTCGGGATGATAGGACACCCGAATGGAGGCGTAGGGCGCATCGCGTTTGACGCGTTCCGGCTTCACGTGCCGCATGAACGCGTCGACGTCGAACTGCAGATTGGTGAGGATGTCGATGTTCAGATCCGGGCGGAGCCCGTTGATGATGGCGCAGAAGTCGGGGTGCAGGCTCGGCTCGCCGCCCTGCAGCGTCACGGGCAGGTCCGGGCGGCTCTCGATCCGGTTCAGGGCGCGGACCCAGTCCGGGCCGCTCATGGCCTGGCGCCGGCGCAAGGCGGCGTCGAAGTGATTGATGCAGTACGAACAGCGCAGGTTGCAGGACAGCGTCAGGAACGCCGCGAGGTAGTTGTACGTCGCGGGCAGTTCCAGCGGCGGCAGCTCTGATCGGCGTGTGTCGAGGATCATGCCGTGCTCCAGGCCTCGATCGCGTCGCGCACCATTTCGGGTGTGATGTGCCGCATGCACGAGTCGGCCCAGACGCACTCCTGGCGGTAGCAGGGCATGCAGTCACGGTCGACGCGGGGTTTGAGAATTCGCAAGTGTCCGTGCGGCGGCAGATCCTTTTCAGACGCCGTGGGGCCGATCAGCGCGATGACCTTCTTCTTCAGGGCCAAGCCCAGGTGCAGGCCGAGCGAGTCGTTGGTGACCAGCAGTCTGCAGGTGTTCACCCAGTCGATGTAGCCCTTGAGGTTGTGGAGGTGCTGCTGGTGGGTGACGGAGTATTTGCCGTTGAGCAATTCTTCCAGCCTGCGCCAGTGGTCGAGCGGCCAAGCCTTGAGCGGGTATTTCGGCCCGACGTGGATATTGAAGCCGATATCGTAGCTGGGCCTGGTTTTGGGCTGATAGCCGAGAATATAGCCTTCGCCCTGCCAGTCGCCGCCGAGCATGGAGAACAGCACGTCTTCCCAGACGCGAGCGGCGCGGCGCTTGGCGTCTTCCTCGGTGGCGATTTTCAGCGCTTCGTGCGCGCCCTCGTAGGCTTGGGCGGTGCCCGTTTCCTGGTCGAATCGGAATCCGAAATGCCGCCAGGCGTTGATCTTGCTGACCATGGCGCAGACGCCGGGCACCTTCTCGAGGTTGACGACGACGTCGAAGCGTTCGCTGAGCAGCTGCAGCACGCTGATCACGTCGAAGCGCAGGATGCGGTTGATGTAGGGATTGTCCTCCAGCAGGGGGACGGCGGCTTCATCGGTGAGCCACGTCACGTGCGCGCCCTTGTACAGGTGGAGAATCACGCTGGTGCGCAGCACGTCGCCGAGGCTGCAGGTATGGCCGACTTCCGGGACCAGTGTCTCGGAATAGCCGAGTTTCACAATGAGGATCTTGTGCTGCATAACGACTCGGGCTCAACGGCCTTGCCCCACGATGTGGCCTTCAGGCCCGCTTCATTAGCAGGCTCCGTGCCATCGGCTGTCCGTCCGGGGCCCTGTCCCCGGCGTCCCGGCGATACGGCGAATCCAACGGGGATGGCCCCATTCTAAAGGCCATCCGAAAAGGGGTGAACCACGAATGAACACGAATGAACACAAATTGTTGGGGGTTTTGCGCAGCGGGGGTAATGTCCGGCTCTGGAAGACCTGACGACTCTGGGTCAAACGATGCAAGAGCCATGGCAAGGCTCCTTTCTTCTGCCGGATATTCGAGTCCATTTGTGTTCATTCGTGGTTCCTCTGGCTTTTCGAACAGCGTCATTCTAGGCGGTCCGGCGGATTTGGCAAGGTTTGGCCGGGCGGCCCTGAATCCGGCGTGAATCGGCAATCGACAAGCGCGGCGGTCGGTTGTATGTTTGTGCGACAAGGCCTGGAACGCGGCTTTGGGAAGCGGGGCTGGCGATGGAAGCGGGCAAGCCGATAGAGGACATTCGCCGGGAGTGGGGGCGCCGGCTGCTGATTCTGGCGCATCACTACCAGCGGCCGAGCGTGGTGGCGCATGCGGACGCGATCGGCGACTCGCTTGAACTCGCCCGGCTCGCGGCGCGGGAGAAGGAGGCGGAGCGGATTGTCTTCTGCGGCGTCCATTTCATGGCGGAGACCGCGGAGATGCTGACGGCGGAGGACCAGACGGTCTATATGCCGGATGTGCGCGCGGGTTGTCCGATGGCGGACATGGCGACGGAGGAGCAGGTCCGGGTCGCCTGGAGCGCCCTGTGCGAGCAGGGCGGCGATTGGCTGCCGGTCGTTTACGTGAACAGCAGCGCGGCGATCAAGGCCTTTTGCGGCGAAGCGGGCGGCAGTGCGTGCACGTCGAGCAACGCCGCCAAGGTTTTCGAGTGGGTCTTCGGGCAGGGCAAGCGCGTTTTCTTCCTGCCGGACGAACATCTTGGCGTGAACACGGCGGCCGATCTCGGTATCCCGGATGGGGCGGTGGCGGTTTACGATCCTGAGCCCGGCGGGACGCGGCCCGGCCGCGCGGCGCTGCGCGCCGCGCGGGTCGTCGTGTGGAAAGGCTACTGTCACGTTCACACGAGTTTCGGCATTGACCAGATCCGGGCTGTGCGGGAGCGTCTGCCGGAGGCGAAGATCATTGTGCACCCGGAAGTGCCGCGGGAAGCGGCACGCGCCGCGGATGCGCACGGTTCGACGGCGCAGATTGTCCGGTATGTGAAGGACGCGCCGCGCGGCTCGACGATCGTCATCGGGACCGAACTGCACTTCGTCTCGCGCCTGGCCGACGAGCACGCCGGCCGGGTCGCGGTCCGGGCCCTGGCGCAGTCGGTCTGCGGCAACATGGCCCGCACGACGGAACAGAACCTGCTCGCACTGCTCCAGTCGTGGCCGGACGAGAACATCGTACGCGTCCGCGAACAGACCGCGCGGCCCGCCAGGGCCTGCCTGGAACGGATGCTTGAATTGGGGTGAGACGGAGCGGTCTGTCCATGCCATCGAAGACGGCATTCAAACTGAGCGCCCCGTACGAGCCGACCGGCGACCAGCCGGAAGCGATTGCGGCGCTGGGCAGGGGGTTAGACGCCGGTACGCGGTTCCAGACGCTGGAAGGGGTGACCGGCTCCGGCAAGACCTTCACGGTGGCCAACGTGATCGCGCGCTGGGGCCGGCCGGCGATCGTCATCTCGCACAACAAGACCCTGGCGGCCCAGCTCTACAGCGAGCTGAAAGGGCTTTTCCCCGAGAACGCTGTCGAGTATTTCGTCAGCTACTACGACTACTACCAACCCGAAGCCTACATTCCGCAGACGGACACCTACATCGAGAAGGACGCGTCGATCAACGATGAGATCGAACGGCTGCGTCTGTCGGCGACGAATTCGTTGCTCAACCGCGAGGATGTGGTGATCGTGGCGTCGGTTTCCTGCATCTATGGGCTGGGTTCGCCGGAGGACTACCAGGAGATGGTGGTGGCGCTGAAGGTCGGCGAGCGGATTGAACGCGACGCCGTGCTGCGCAAGCTGGTCGACATTCAGTATCTGCGCAACGATTACGATCCGGAGCCGGGCACCTTCCGGGTGCGAGGCGACATCCTGGACGTGTTTCCCTCCTACGACGCACACATTGTGCGGGTGGCCCTGTTCGGCGACGAGGTGGAAGGGATCCAGGCGGTCGACCCGCTCACCGGCCATGCGGTCGGCGAGCTGGACCATGCGGTCATCTCGCCGGCGAAACACTTTGTGATGCCGTACGACAAGGTGGAGCGTGCGATCGACGGGATTCTTGCGGAACTGGCGGAGCGAGTGAAGTGGTTCGAGGACCGCGGCAAACTGCTCGAGGCGCAGCGGCTGCAGATGCGGACGAAGTACGACATGGAAATGCTGCGCGAGATGGGGTACTGCGCGGGGATCGAGAACTACTCGCGCCACCTGAGCGGGCGCGCGGCGGGCGAGCCGCCCGCCACGCTGCTGGACTATTTTCCGGAGGAGTTCCTGACGATCATCGACGAATCGCACGTGACCATTCCGCAACTGCGCGGCATGTACAACGGGGACCAGGCGCGGAAAGAGACGCTGGTCGAACATGGGTTCCGGCTGCCGTCCGCCAAAGACAACCGCCCGCTGAATTTCGGGGAATTCCTCGATGCGGTCGGGCCGATCCTCTTCACCAGCGCGACACCCGGCCCGTTCGAGCTGGAGGTCGCGCCGGCCTCGACTCAGCTTGTGGTGCGGCCCACGGGCCTGGTCGATCCGCCCGTGGAGGTGCGCCCGCTCGCCGGGCAGATCGATGATCTCGTCGAGGAAGTCCGCCGTCGCGCGGAGCGGCAGGAACGGGTGTTGGTCACGACGCTGACCAAGCGTACGGCCGAGGATCTCTCGGACTATCTGCGCGACCTCGGCCTGCGGGTGGAGTATCTGCATTCGGAGATCGACGCGATCGAGCGGGTCGAAATTCTGCGCAGTCTGCGCAAGGCGGAATTCGACTGCCTGGTCGGCATCAATCTGCTGCGCGAAGGGCTGGACCTGCCGGAGGTCTCGCTGGTCGCGATTCTTGACGCGGACAAGGAAGGGTTCCTGCGTTCGGAGCGTGCTTTGATCCAGACGGCGGGCCGCGCGGCGCGGAATGTCGGCGGGATGGTGATTCTGTATGCGGACCGGATGACGGAGTCGATGCGGAACATGATCGAGGTGACCGACCGCCGGCGTGCGATCCAGACGGCGTACAACGAGCGGCATCACATCACGCCGCGCAGCATTGTGAAGGAGATCCAGGCCGGACTCACGAGCCGGCAGCAGGCGGAGCGGATCGAGGAGCGGGTGGTTCGGGAGGGCGGCGCCGTCTACGACGTGCACCGTGCGTTGCAGGAGTTGGAGAAGGAGATGCTCGAGGCGGCGGAGGCGCTGGAGTTCGAGCGAGCGGCGATGCTGCGCGATCAGATTCAGGAATTGAAGGCGGCATCGGGCGACGGTGCGGCAGGTGCGCCGAAGCGGGGGGCGCCGGCGGGGGCGGGCATCCCGCTGGCGGGCGCGCGTCGCTACGGTGCGCGCCGGCACCGGCTGCCGTCGGTGAGCGCGCCGGAACCGCGCCGGAAGCGGGCGAAGGAATCGGGCGGCAAGACGCGGCGCAAGCGCCGGAAGGGCTCCTCGCGCGAGCCGTGAGCGGCGCCGGCCCGCGGCCGGGGGTGGAGTTGCCCGCGAAAGGGCGCGAAAGAGACGCGAAAGGAGGATGAATTTCTCGCCCGCTCGGGGACTCGCTCGAGCTCACAGAGACCGCAAAGCGGTGTTTGACCTGCCGCTGGCGCGTTCGGCCGCCGGACAGTTGTTGCGGGAATCGAAAGGGTTGCCACGACGCCACGTTGCCAATGGGCAAGACGCGGGCTATGAGCGTCGTGGCAACCCTCGATTCCCGCAACGAACGCCTGTTGTTCAGGATCGTCAATGCGGACGCAGCAACTTTGAGTTGTTTGCGCCGGGGTACCGCCCGGTCCCATATGTGACAACATGGCGCAAACAGTTCAAAGTTGCTGCAGGGCTGACCGTATCGTCGTGAACGCGCCACATTTCGCGTCCGTTTTCGCGCACTTTCGCGGGCAGAGAAGGGCCGCGCCGCGCTACCCTCACTTCCCGATGGCGGCTTGGGCGGCCGCGAGCCGGGCGATCGGCACCCGATAGGGGCTGCAGCTGACATAGTTCAGCCCGGTTCGGAAGCAGAACTCGACGGAGGCCGGATCGCCGCCCTGCTCGCCGCAGATGCCGATCTTCAGGTCCTTCCGCGTTCGGCGCCCCTTCTGAACGGCCATCTCGACGAGCTGCCCGATCCCGTCCTGATCGATGGTTTGGAACGGATCCGCCGCGAGGATCTTCTTGTCCAGGTAATCGCCCAGGAACCCGCCGATGTCATCGCGGCTGAACCCGAACCCCATCTGCGTGAGGTCGTTGGTACCGAACGAGAAGAACTGCGCGCTCTGCGCCATGCGGTCGGCCAGCAGGCAGGCGCGCGGGATTTCGATCATGGTCCCGCGCAGGTAATCGAGCTTCTTGAGCTTGAACTTGGCGGTGACCTCCTTGTGAACGCGATCGATGATCGCATTCTGTGCCGTCAGTTCCTGCGCCTCGCACGTGACGGGGATCATGATCTCCGGCTGCGGCTTCTTGCCGGCCTTCAGCAGTTCGGCCGTCGCCTCAAAGATGGCGCGCACCTGCATCTCGGCCACCTCGGGGTAGGTGATGCCGAGCCGCACCCCGCGATGCCCCATCATCGGGTTCGTCTCGTGCAGGGCCTCGCCGCGGCTCTTCACGTCCTTGACGCTGATGCCCAGGCTGTCGGCAAGCTCCTTCTGGTTCTTCGGGTCGCGCGGCACGAATTCGTGCAGAGGCGGGTCCAGCAGCCGGAACGTCACCGGCAGCCCGTTCATGGCCTGGAGCGTGGCTTTCACATCGTGCTTCACGAACGGGAACAGTTCGTCGAGCGCCCGGCGCCGTTCGGGCGGCGTATTGCTCAGGATCATCTTGCGCAACAGGAACAGCGCCTTTTCGCTGCCCTCGCCGTAGAACATGTGTTCGGTCCGGAACAGGCCGATGCCTTCCGCTCCGAAGCCGCGGGCGACCCTCGCGTCTTCCGGCGTGTCGGCGTTGGTGCGCACGCCGAGCGTGCGGTACTTGTCGACCAATTGCATGAACTTCTGGAAGCGCGGGTTCTCCGAGGCGTCAATCATCGCGAGCTGTCCGGCGTAGACGTTGCCTTTCGTCCCATTCAAGGTCATGACCGCGCCTTCCTTGAAGGTCTTGCCGTCGATCACCATCTGCTTGGCCGCGGACTGGACGTGGATCGAGCTGGCGCCGACGATGCAGCACTTGCCCCAGCCGCGCGCGACGAGCGCCGCGTGGCTGGTCATGCCGCCGCGTGCGGTCAGAATGCCCGCCGCCGCGCGCATGCCTTCCACGTCTTCGGGGTTGGTCTCTTCGCGCACGAGGAGGACCTGCTGGCCGCGCTTGACCCACTCGACCGCCGCGGCCGCCGTGAAGACG
The DNA here is from genome assembly GCA_016929905.1 of Kiritimatiellia bacterium. Lineage (GTDB taxonomy): Bacteria > Verrucomicrobiota > Kiritimatiellia > JAFGHX01 > JAFGHX01 > JAFGHX01. The sequence goes on along the minus strand of JAFGHX010000462.1, from coordinate 9,274 downwards.
ACCTGCCCGAATGCGCCGCCCGGCCCCGCCGGCAGGCCCTTGGCCAGAACCTTCACTTTCTTTTCCGCAGCGGGGTCGACGACTGGATGCAGCAGCTCGTCGAGCTGTTCCGGCTTCAGGCGGGTGACGGCCGTTCTTTCGTCGATCAGCTTCTCCTTCAGCATGTCCATCGCCATGTTCAGCGCGGCCGTGCCGGTCCGCTTGCCTACGCGCGTCTGCAGGATGTAGAGCTTGCCTTCCTGAATCGTGAATTCGATGTCCTGCATGTCGCGGTAGTGGCGTTCCAGATGCTTCTGAATCCCATCCAATTCCCGGTAGACCCTGCGCATGGCCTTCTCGAGAGAAGGGAGGCGTGCGTTGTGTTCCGTCTTTGTCGATTCGTTCAGCGGGTTCGGGGTCCGGATGCCCGCCACGACGTCTTCGCCCTGCGCGTTGGGCAGCCATTCTCCGTAGAACTTGCGCTCGCCGGTGGCGGGGTTGCGGGTGAAGGCGACCCCGGTCGCGGACGTATTGCCCATATTGCCGAAGACCATCGTCTGTACGTTTGTGGCCGTGCCCCAGACGCCCGGAATGCCTTCGATGCGCCGATACGCGACCGCGCGCCGTCCGTTCCAGCTCTTGAACACGGCGCCAATTCCGCCCCAGAGCTGCTGCATCGGGTCGTCCGGGAAAGCTTTGCCGAGCACCCGTTTGACGCACTTCTTGTAGTCTTCGCACAGCCGCTTCAGGTCGCGCGCCGTCAGGTCGGTGTCGCCCTTGTAGTCTTTCGCCTTCTTCACCGCGTCCATCAGCTGCTCGAGCTGGACCCGAATCCCCTGGCCCTCTTTCGGCTCGATGTCCTCGGCCTTCTCCATCACGACGTCCGAGTACATCGTGATCAGGCGGCGGTAGGCATCCCAGACAAAACGTTCGTTGCCGGTCTTCGCGATGAGGCCCGGGATCGTTTTGGAGCACAGGCCGATATTCAGGACGGTTTCCATCATGCCGGGCATCGACTGCCTGGCGCCGGAACGGCAGGAAACGAGCAGGGGATTCTTCGGGTCGCCGAACGTCATCCCCATCTCTTTCTCAACGCGCTTCAGATACCGCTCGACCTCCTGCTTGAGCCCGGCAGGGAACGTCATGCCGTTGTTGAAATACTCCGTGCAGCAGTCCGTCGTAATCGTGAACCCGGCCGGTACCGGCAGGCCCAGCCGGCTCATCTCGGCCAGGTTTGCGCCCTTGCCGCCGAGCAGGTTCTTCATTTTTGCCGTACCGTCGGCACGACTTTTCCCAAAGAAATAGACGTACTTCGCGCGTTTCGGACTGGCTTTCTTCTTGCCTTTCGACATGCCGCATCTCCCTCGTGGTTGTGGTGTGCGAAGATCTGAAGTCCTTGGCAGCCGGCGGCATATGCACCCGGCGGACAGACTCGGATTCAGCCGGGCGGGAGTGCCTTCGACGCTCTGTTCCGCCCCCAGATACCTGGCCCCGATATGCTAGCGGCGTGCCATGGCGATGTCAACAGGGAAAGGAGCCGGTGAAATGCGCGGGTGCGACTCGCGGATTTGGATGGTTGAAGTCCGAAGTCAGGCGGGCACCCGGCGCCGCGGGGGCGCGCCTGACCTGAAACTTCCCCGAGAACTTGATCGAGAACCCCCGCCGCAGCGGCGGGGTCGACAAAGATTACGACCCGCCTTCGCTCAGAAGCTACGGCGCGGCAGGCCAAAGCTTACTGCCCGTCCGCCCGTGGCGGGACAAAGTCTCGTACTGGTCGTGCCCGGCGCCGGCCGGTGCGCGGGGGGCCTGCCTGACCTCCGATCTCCGACCTCTGACCTCTGGGTGACGGCCCGGATTGGTGCTGTACACGCACGTGATCCGTCCCTTATGATGCGGCGGGAGTTGACAGAGCCTATGCGATACATCAGCACAAGGGGTGGGACTGAGCCGGTCGGCTTTCAGGACGCGGTGATGATGGGGCTGGCACGGGACGGGGGGCTGCTGCTGCCGGTCACCATTCCCGACGTGCGTGATCGGCTGGCGGCCTGGTCCGGCCTGTCGTATCAGCGGCTCGCGTTCGAGGTGATGCGCCTGTACATCGGGGACATCGCGGACGAGGAGCTGGCGGGCCTGATCGATCGCAGCTACCGGACGTTTCGGCACGCAGAGGTCGCGCCGGTCGTGCGCGTGGGGCCGGTTCGCATTCTGGAGCTGTTCCACGGCCCGACCCTGGCGTTCAAGGATATCGCGCTGCAGTTCCTGGGCAATCTGTTCGAATCCATCCTGTCGCAGTCGGACCGTGAACTGAACATCCTGGCGGCGACCAGCGGCGATACGGGCAGTGCGGCGATCCACGGTGTGCGTGGCCGGGCGCGGATCCGGATTTTCGTGATGCATCCGTACGGAAAGATCAGTCCGACCCAGGAACGACAGATGACGTCGGTGTTGGACGACAACGTGTTCAACATCGGCGTGGAAGGCAGTTTCGACGACTGCCAGCGGATCATGAAGGCGATTTTTCGCGACCTGCCGTTCAAAGACGCGCACAGTCTGGGTTCGGTGAATTCGATCAACTGGGCACGGCTGCTGGCGCAGATCGTCTACTATTTCTATGCGTGGTTCCGCGTCGTGGCCGAGACGGGCGCGGCGCGGGTTCGGTTCGCGGTGCCGACGGGCAATTTCGGCGACATCTTTGCCGGCTATCTGGCCGCCAGGATGGGATTGCCGATCGGTTTGCTGGTGCTGGCCACGAACGAAAACGATATTCTGGCCCGCTTCTTTGCCTCGGGCATCTACGAACTCGGGTCGGTGCGGGCGACGATCAGCCCGTCGATGGACATTCAGGTGGCGAGCAATTTCGAGCGGTATCTCTACTATCGGACGGGTGCGGACAGCCGCAAGCTGACCGGGCTGATGCAGGAATTCGGCGTTTCGGGCCGCCTCGCTGTCGAGCCGGCGGCGGACGGGCGCGTGGATGAGTTGTTTGCGGCCGGATCGGGCGACACGGCGCGCACGCTGGCCCTCATAGGCCGGTACTACGAGCAGTACGGTTGCGTGCTCGATCCCCATACGGCGGTCGGCGTGGCGACCGCGGAGGGGTTCCTGTCGGAGGCCGAGCCCATGATATGCCTCGGGACCGCCCACCCGGCCAAGTTCAGCCGCGCCGTTCGAGACGCGGTGGGGCGGGATGTGGCGCATCACGAGATCCTCGATCGGCTCGCCGCTCTGCCGACCCGCTGCAAGGTGCTTCCGGCCTCCGAATCAGCGGTTCGCGCTTTTCTCGAGGAAAGATTGGGGTTGTAGCGCGAAAAAAAAACCCCTATACTGTTCGTTTTGCTTGCTTTTGCCTCCAAAACCGACTATAGATGGCGGGCTACAGTCGGATAGGGCAGGTACGGGGCCGTTAGACTGAGGTGACGATGGGCAGAAAAGTACGTGGCGGCACGAAGAAGAAGGCTCGTTCCAAGCGTGTTGCGAAGAGGGCGAAGAAACCGGCAAAGAAGAAGCGTTCTGCAGCCAGAGTCGCGAAAGAGAAGAAGACACCTCGGGCGAAGGCCAAGCCGAAGCCGAAGGCAAAGCAGCGCTCTCGCTCAACCGGGGCGTCGAACAGGGCCGTCCGTCGAACCTCGAAGCGCGAGAAGGCCGGGCGCACGCGCCCTCCGAAGAACTCCAGGCTGGCCGCTCCTTCCCGGCCGTCCCACATTCGCAGTGTCGAGGTCGACGTCAAGCAGGAGATTGACGACGTCTCCGCCGCGCTCTCGGCGGAAAGCGTGAACCGTGAAGAACGAACGCAGAAGATCAAAGACCTGATCAAGCTGGCGGAAGACCAGGGTTATCTCACCTACGCCGACATCAACGAAGCCATTCCCGAAAGCGTGATCAATCCGGACGAACTCGAGAAGTACATTGTGCTTTTCAAGGGGATGGACATCGAGATCCTCGAATCGGACGACGTCGAGCGCCTGCGCAAGCAGCGCGAGAAGGACGAGCATGCCGCCCAGCGCAGCCGGCTCGATATTTTCGACGATCCGATCCGCATGTACCTGCATCAGATGGGCCAGACCTCTCTTCTGACGCGGGAGCAGGAAGTGGAGATTTGCAAGCGGATCGAAGAGGCGGAGGTGAAATCGCGGTCGCTGTTCAACATGTTCGGGTTCGCCTCGGACCTGTATCTGGAGATGATCGACCGGCTCGAGAGCGGGAAGGAACGGTTCGACCGCATCATTGCGGACAAGCTGATCGACAGCCGGGAGAAATACTTCAAGTTGCTTCCGCGGCTGAAGGCAAACATCGTGCGCAACCGCGAGGTGCTGCGGAAACGGTTTCTGCAGGGGGTGCGGGCGCGTACAGGCCAGCAGCGCCTGCGTACGGGCAAGAACCTGGAGCAGGCCCGCCTGCGGCTGGCGAAATACTGCGATCAGCTCGGGTTCAAGCAAAAGGTCGTCGAATCCATGGCGGCGCGGGCGGAGGAGCACTACCGGGCGTTCCGGGACTGCCACCGTGCGATGGAGCGGCTGCTGCAGGGGCGAAAGACGAAGAGCTCGACGGCGAAGGTCCGCGAAGAGGAGCGCCGGCTGCGATCCGTCGAGACCAACGTGTGCATGGGGTGGGATGAGTTCGAGGAACGGCACCGGGATCTGCAGAAATGCATGCGCAACGGGCTGAATGCGCGTACGGAAATGGTCGAGGCGAACCTCCGGCTCGTCATCAGCATCGTCAAGAAGTACATGAACCGGGGTTTGTCGTTTCTGGACCTGATCCAGGAAGGGAATACGGGCCTGATGAAGGCGGTCGAGAAGTTCGAGTACCGCCGTGGCTACAAGTTCAGTACGTACGCCACGTGGTGGATCCGGCAGGCCGCCACTCGCGCGATTGCCGACCAGGCCCGTACGATCCGGATTCCCGTGCATATGATCGAAACCATTAACAAACTGCTTCGGGTTCAGAAGAAACTCGTGCAGGAACTCGGACGGGAACCCACGCCGGAGGAGGCGGCGGAGGAAATGGACATTCCCGTCGAGCGTGTCCGGGCCGTCTTCAAAATGGCGCAGCAGCCCATTTCGTTGCAGAGCCCCGTCGGGGACGGCGATGACGCGCATTTCGGCGATTTCATTGAGGACAAGGCCGCCGAGAACCCTTCGGAGATGACGGCCTATAGCCTCTTGAAAGAACGCCTCGGTGAGGTTTTGAACACCCTGACCAAACGGGAGCAGGATGTTCTGACCCTTCGTTTCGGACTCAACGACGGATACCCCCGCACACTGGAAGAAGTGGGGAAAATGTTCAGGGTTACCCGGGAACGTATCCGTCAGATTGAGGCGAAGGCCCTGCGTAAGTTGCGGCATCCCACGCGCATCCGCAAACTGCAGGGGTTCCTGGAATCGGGCTCATGAGCCGCGCCCGCCGCACAGGCCGCCTTTCGCCTCCCATTGCCATGAAGATGAGAGAGCCTATTACAGGTGTGCGAGGAGTGGACCACGGAGATGAACATTTCAAATATCGCATATTGGTCGGCTGTGGCGGGACTCGCCACGTTCGTCGTCGGTCTCGTTTTGGGGTGGCGCTATGGCATTATTCGCGTCGGGTCAAGGGCCGGCGGGCGGAGAAGGGGCAAAGGCCGCGACGGGGTGATCGTTCTTTACGTGGGGAACCTGTCCTACAAGGTGCGTGAGGGGGACCTGCGGCGCTTCTTCCGCAAGTACGGCAAGGTCATTTCTGCGCGGATTATCCGGAACCGGTTCAACGGCGAATCGAAGGGATACGGTTTCGTAGAGATGGGATCGCGCAACGAAGCCCAGAGTGCCATCAGCGAACTGGACGGAAAGGCGTTTCGAGGCCGGCCCATTGTCGTGAGCGAGGCCAAATCCGCCAAAGAGGAGTAACGGCCGCCGGCGTCGTGGGGAACCACGAACAGACACGAATGGACTGGAGTTTTCAGCTGGCCGTGCTAAGCGGGGAGCCAGCGGTGCCCTGACCCCACGCTTGTCGAGGGGGACCTGCAATCCGCTACAGCAGGGCGAATCCCCGTGTGAGGCTTGGGTGCGGGTCCTGGCCCGTCGAGGGTGGGCGATGAAGATCGGGCCCTGCGCGACGGGACTTCCGCGACAGCCCGTCAGGACCGGAAGGTAGCAGCGGATCGCGGATTGTCTCGGGTGCCCGGGTTGCCTGATTGGAGCCCGCGTTCGGCGGCGGCGGGTCCCCGGACCTTTGTCGAGCCGGGGTGCACGGCCGGTCTCCGCCCCGGACAGGCCCGGGACGGGCAATGGGGAATGGGGAATGGTCAATGGTCAATGGTCAATGGTCAATGACCATTGGCCATGAATCCCTGACCATGCCGGGAGGCAGGGGCATGGCGTACGAAGTGCTGGCGAGGAAGTGGCGTCCGCAGCAGTTCGACGACGTCGTCGGGCAGCAGCACGTGACGCAAACGCTGAAGAATGCGATCGAGAGCAAACGCATCGCGCATGCTTATCTGTTCGTCGGACCCCGCGGCATCGGCAAGACGTCGGTGGCCCGCATCTTCGCCAAGGCCTTGAATTGCGCGACGGGGCTGACCGTGACCCCGTGCGACGCGTGCGATTCCTGCCGGGAGATCATGGCGGGCACGAACCTGGACGTGTTGGAGATCGACGGCGCCTCCAACAACGGCGTCGACCAGGTGCGCGACCTGCGCGACAACGTCAAGTATGCTGCCGCACGCGGCCCTTACAAGATCTACATCATCGATGAAGTCCACATGTTGACCCCGCAGGCGTTCAATGCGCTGCTGAAGACGCTCGAAGAGCCGCCGCCCCACGTGAAGTTCGTGTTCGCGACCACCGAACCGCAGAAGATACTGGCTACCATTCTGTCCCGTTGCCAGCGCTTCGATCTGCGGCGCATTCCAGCGAAGCAGATCGTCGAACGCCTGCAGCAGATTGCGAAGGCGGAAGACGTGCAGGCCGACGACGATGCGCTGCTGGCCATAGCCCGCGGGGCGGACGGCGGGCTGCGCGATGCGACCAGCGCGCTGGATCAGCTCATATCCTTTCGCGGCCGCCAGATTGCGGAGGAGGACGTCCTGGCCGTTTTCGGGCTGGTGGCCCGTACGACTCTCGAAGAACTGGCCGGGGCCGTGCTGGCGGGCGACATCCCGCGGCTGCTCAGGATCCTGGCCGACCTCGATGAGCGGGGCAAAGACATGCAGCGGCTCGTGCTCGAGTTGCTGGAACATTTCAGGGACGTGCTGATCGTTACGCATATGAGCGGCGACGGCGCGATCGACGACTGGCTCGTCGGGCGGCGCGAGACGCTGGAGGCGCAGGCGGGCGCGACCGATACGGAGCGGCTGCTCCGTATCACGGACGTGCTGATCGAAACGGAGAACAGGCTGCGCTATGCGCTGTCCAAGCGCGCGCTGCTCGAAACCGCGCTGATCCGCTGCGCGCACGCGGCGCAGGTCGTCTCGCTGGAAGAGATCATGGGCAAGCTCGAGCGGCTCAGGAAGGCCGTGCCCGGCGCGCGGCGGAGCGTGCAGGAGAATCTGCTACCCGAAACCGCCGGCCGTGTTTCCGCGCACGGGGTCGGCGCGGCAAGAGCCAGAGAACGGGGCAACGGCGAGCCGCCCGCGGTCGACGCGGACCGCGATCTGCAGCAGTTGACCGAGGCTTGGCACACGATCATTGAGAAGGTCAACAAGACCGCCCCGCTCAGTAAGGGCTGCCTCGTCGACGCCAAGCCCGTTGCGGTGATGCCCGACAAGGTGGTCGTGGGGTTCGATCCGGAGTTCGCCCAACAGATGAAACGGATGGATAACTCGCGAAACGTGCAGGCTCTGCAGAAGGTGTTTGCCGAGGTCCTGAACCGGCCGGTTTCCGTCGAGTTCCAGCTCATGGAAGGCGGCGTCGGGGTCGAGTTGCCCAGCGACAACAGACCCCGGCAGGAGGAGTCGGACAGCGGGGCTGCGCAGGAGAAGGCGCAGGAGCCCGCGCCCCCGAAAGGGCGCCACGAGTGGCTCAAGGAGCCGGCGGTCCGCAAGACGCTGGAAATGTTCAACGGTAACATCATAGACGTGAGGGAATAGCCATGCCGAACATCATGAAGCTGATGAAACAGGCCGCCACGCTGCAGCAGAAGATGCAGAAGCTGCAGGAGGAACTGGGGGAACGCACAGTGGAGTTTTCCAGCGGCGGCGGCATGGTGACGGCCGTCGCGCGGGGGGACGGCACGATTGCCAGCCTGCGGATTGACCCTAAGATCGTGGATCCTGCCGACCCTGAGATGCTGGAGGACGTTGTTCTGGCCGCGGTGCAGGGCGCGCTCGCCGCCGCCAAGGAGATGGTGGCCGCGGAAATGGGCAAGCTTACCAGCGGGCTTGGCCTGCCGCCCGGCATGATTCCAGGGATGTAGGCGCATGCGGGCACCTATGGAGAGAGAGTACGAGAGGGTTGTGAAGACCTCCCCCAACGAACCCCTGGCGGAACTCGCCGCTTGCCTGAGCCGGTTGCCGGGCGTCGGGAGCCGCTCGGCCGAACGCATGGCGTTGAAGCTCGCACGAGAGCCCGACGGTTTGCTGAAGAGACTCGCGGCGGCATTGAAGAGCGTCGGCGAGACGGTCCGGTGCTGTACGCGGTGCGGCTCGCTTACCTCGGCGGGGCAGGAGCCTTGCCGGCTGTGTACGGACCCGGGAAGGGACGGCGCGGTTGTGTGCGTGGTTGAGGACCCGAACGACATACCCACGATCGAGAAGAGCGGCGGTTTTCGCGGGCGGTACCACGCGTTGATGGGCCGGATATCCGCCATGCAGGGCACCGGCCCGGAGGATCTCGAGATCCGGAAGTTGCTCAAACGGATCGAAGAAGAGGGGTTCCGTGAGGTGATCCTGGCCTTGAATACGAACACGGAGAGCGACGCGACCGCCGCAATGCTTGCCCGTCTGCTCGCCGCCAGGAACGTGCGCGTCACACGGTTGGCGTTCGGCCTGCCCGCCGGCAGCGGAATCGCCTACGTCGATCCGGTCACCCTGGAGCGCGCCATCCGCGGGCGCCAGCCGCTGGCCTGAAACTTCCCCGAGTCTCCTCGAAAACTTACTCGAAAACTTACTCGAAAACTTGCTCGAAAACTTGCTCGAGAACTCACTCGAGAACTTCCTCGAGAACTTCCTCGAGAACTTGCTCGAGAACTTACTCGAGAACCCCCGCCGCAGCGGCGGGATCGACAAAGCTTACGACCCGCCTTCGCGCAGCGCTTCGTCGGGCGCAGCCCGCCTTCGCGCAGCGCTTCGTCGGGCGCAGCCCGCCTTCGCGCAGCGCTTCGT
>JAFGHX010000461.1 GCA_016929905.1 Kiritimatiellia bacterium | reverse complement strand
CCGTAGCTTCTGAGCGAAGGCGGGCTGCGCCCGCCGAAGCCCTGGGCGAAGGCGGGTCGTAATCTTTGTCGACCCCGCCGCTGCGGCTGGGGTTTTCGAGCAAGTTCCCGAGTAAGTTCTCGAGCAAGTTTCAGGCCAGATAGGCGACCCGTGTGTGCGGGAAGAGCCGCTGACCTCTGAACTCCGACCTCTGACCTCTGGGTTGCGGGCGAAGCCCGCATGGGTTCCTTCAGACCTGGCTGTTGCGCACGTTGAGTGTTCCGCCCGCGCGCGGTTTATCCCATTGTCATACGCGTACGAATAGGCCAGAATGCAGGCGTGATGACACGGTTGCCGCCATGGATACGGAAACGGGTTCGGCTCGACACGCGTTATGCGGCGGTGCGTGAGGTGCTGAACAGGGCACGCCTGCACACGGTGTGCCAGAGCGCGCAATGCCCGAACGAGTGCGAGTGTTTCGGGCGCGGGACGGCGACGTTCATGATTCTCGGCAACGTCTGCACGCGGAATTGCCGGTTCTGCGCCGTCACGCACGGCGAGGCGGGCGCTCTGGATCCGGACGAGCCGCGCCGGGTCGCCGGCGCGGTGATGGATCTCGGGGTGCGGCATGCGGTGATTACGAGTGTGACCCGGGACGACGTGCCGGACGGCGGCGCGCGGATCTTTGCCGAGACGGTCCGTGCGATCAGGCGCGCCTCGGGCGGCCGGGTGACGGTCGAGGTGCTGACCCCCGACTTCAAGGGGGCGGCGTGCGACATGGCGACGGTGCTCGCGGCGGGGCCGGACGTGTTCAATCACAACATTGAGACCGTGCAGCGGCTCCAGGCGTCGATCCGGCCGCAGGCGGACTACGCGCGGTCGCTCGCCGTGCTGCGCGTGGCGGCGGACCACCGGCCGAAGCCGTTCGTCAAGTCCGGCATCATGGTGGGTTTGGGCGAGACGGACGAGGAGTTGTACGCGGCGATGGCGGATTTGCGGCGGGCGGATTGTGAGATCCTCACGATCGGACAGTACCTGGCCCCGTCCCGGGGGCACTGGCCGGTGGCTCGCTTCGTGGAACCGCACGTGTTCGAGGCGTATGCCGAACGCGGCCGAAAGCTGGGCTTCAAGTCGGTCGTGGCTGGCCCGCTGGTCCGGTCCTCCTACGAGGCGGAGAAATGCCTGGCCCAGTGCCGCGATGCCAGTGCTTCGGACGCGGAAGCGGACGCAGCCGGCGGCGCGGCGGCGGCCGAGTGAGGGGGCTTCATGGCGAGAGTGCTCATTTCCTACTTGATCCCGCACAGCGGGCACCACGCGGCGGCGCTGGCCGTCGAATCGGCGCTGCGCCGGACCGCGCCGTCGGTCGAGACGATGGTCGTGGACCCGCTCCAATACACGCGGCCGTACTGGAGCGCGATCATCGAAAAGACGTATATGATCGTGCTGCGGCGCACGCCGGAGGTATGGGACGCGCTGTACGACAACGAGAAGATCGATCATCTCACGCGCCGTATCCGGCGCCTCGTGCAGCGGGGGAGCAGCAGGCGTTTTCTGCGGATGATGAAGGAGTTCAATCCGGACCTCGTCATCTGCACGCAGGCGTATCCGTTCGGCGTGATGTCCGCGTACAAGCGCAAGTTCGGCGCTCCGCTGCCGCTGTTCGGGGTGATCACGGACTACTGGCCGCACCGGTTCTGGGTGCACGAGGGCGACGGCCAGTACTTCCTGCCCACGCCGCAGGCGGCCGCGCGGCTCGCGGCGCTTGGCGTGAAGCGCAGCCGTATGATCGTCAGCGGAATCCCGATCGGGCCCGAGTTCGCGCCGGTTGCCGACGGACCGGACCCCGTCCTGCCCGCGCGCCGCATTCTGGTGATGGGCGGCAGCCGCGGGCTCGGTGTGCGCTACCGTACGATCAGGAGCCTGGACCGCAGCGCGCAGGATTTCGCGATCGAGGTGGTGACCGGCAAGAACAGGCAACTGGCCAACCGGCTTCTGGCGCGGCGCAGGCGCTTCAAGCATCCCATCCGGGTGCGCGGCTACGTGAAGAGCGTGGCGCCTTTGATGCGCAGCAGCGCTCTGCTGCTCGGCAAACCGGGCGGGATGACCAGCGCGGAGGCGATGGCCGTGGGGCTGCCGCTCATCATCATCAGGCCGCTGCCCGGGCAGGAGGTGCGAAACATGAACCAGCTCACCGTGCAGGGCGCCGCCGTTCACCTGGATCGCGACCGGCACGTCGCGCCGGCTGTCGATATGCTGCTCGGCAATGAAGAGCTGCTGGCCATGATGCGCCAGCGCGCGCTGCAATTGGGCAGGCCGGACGCCGCCCCGCAGATCGCCCAGGAGGTGCTGCGGCACCTGTGAGACGGGCAGGGAAAGGGTGGAAGGGTGGAAGAGTGGAAGAGTGGAAGGGTGGGAGAATGGAAGGGTGGAAGAGTGGGAGAGTGGAAGAGTGGGAGAGTGGAAGAGTGGGAGAGTGGAAGAGTGGGGCGCGTGGCGTTTCTCTTTGTCTGAAGGTTCTGGCGTGGCCGGCGTGATAGCGCGGCGGGTGGGCGTGAGGTGATACGTGAGTATATTTTCTACAGGGTCGCCGACGTCGTGGCGCGCTGCGTGCCGCGGCGGTTCGGGTACTGGGTGGGGCTTCGCATTGCCGACTGCTACTGGCGCTATTCGCGGGCCGAGCGCCTGGCCGTCATTTCGAATCTGCGCCGCATCCTGAAATTTCAGGGGGTAGAGCCGTCGGGGGAGCGGCTCACGCGGTTGGCGCGCCGGATGTTCCAGCATTTCGGCAAATACGTGGTGGACTTCTTTCATTTCTCGGGCATGACGGAACGGGCGGCGAAGCGGCTGGTCAGCATTGAGCACCCGGAGTATCTGGAGGGGGCCCTCGCGTACGGCAGGGGGGTATTGGTGCTCACGGCGCATCTGGGCGGCTGGGAACTGGGCGGCGCGGTTTGCGCCGCGCTGGGTCACCCGCTCAGGGCGGTCGTGCTGCCGCAGCGGATGAAGCGGCTCAACGACCTTTTTCAAAGGCGCCGCCGGCAGCGCGGCATCGAACCGCTTCCGTACGGCAACGCGATACGGGGCGTGCTCAAGGGGCTGAAAGCGAACGAAGCCATCGCGCTGTTGGCGGACCGGGACTTCAGTTCGCGGAACGACTTCGTGCCGTTCTTCGGACAGCCCGCGCGGTTGCCGCGCGGGCCCGCGTGGTTGTGTGCGAGAACGGGCGCGCCGATCGTGCCCGGGTTCCTGCTCCGGCAGCCGGACGACGCGTTCCTGTTGCGGTTCTGCCCGGTCATCACGAAGGAGGAGTTCGGCACGGCGGCGGACATCCAGGGCCAGATTGTGCGTGTTCTGGAAAAGGCGATAGGCAACAATCCCGAGCAGTGGTATATTTTCGACGATTTCTGGAAGGAGGCCGGTTAGGCCATGGGAACGCGCCGCACCAGTGTGCAGAACGCCGCCGAGGCTCGGGCCGCGCAGCGCGGGTGCGCCATCGTGCCGGCGTATCAGGAGGCGGAGCGGATCGGCGCCGTGGTCCGTGCGATTGGGGCGCACGTTGCGCACATCGTGGTGGTCGATGACGGGTCGACCGACGGCACGGCGGAGGAGGCCGCGAAGGCGGGTGCGGCGGTGGTCCGGCACGAACAGAACCAGGGCAAGGGCGTGGCCCTGAGCACGGGGTTCGGCTATGCGCGCGAGAACGGCTTCGACTACGTCATCACGATCGACGCCGACGGCCAGCACGATCCGAAGGAGATTCCCCGCTTCATCGAAGCGTATGTGAGGACGGGCATTCCGGTTCTGATCGGGAACCGCATGTGGGACACGTCGAATATGCCGTTGGTGCGGCGGTGTACGAACCTCTTCATGAGCTGGCTGTTGAGCCGCAGGATGCGGCAATATGTGCCCGACACGCAGTGCGGATACCGCCTGTACCGTACCGACGTGCTCCCGTTCATTACCGCGCAGGCCCGGCGCTATGCGGCGGAATCGGAAGTGTTGCTCCATGTCGCGGAGCGGGGCATTCGGATCGACAACGTGCTGATTGCCGCCATCTACGCCGATCAGCGCAGCAAAATTCACCCGGTTGCGGATACGGTGCGCTTCTTTCTCATGCTGTTGCGATACCAGCATAGCCGGCGGAAGAAACGGCGGACACTCTGGCGATGAGCGTGGCAGCGGTCCATCACGGGGTGCGGCGTGCGGCGGTTGGGGCGCTGCTGGGCCTGGCCCTGTTCGCCGGCGCGGCGCGCACGCGGGCGGAACCGGCCCCCGTGCCGCCCGGCGCGGCCGAGCCGGCTGCGACGCACCCGTCGATCGGGCTGCGGGTCAGCCAGGCGTTGCGGCGGGCGGGGATCCCGGATCCGCTGGCCGTTCTGTTGATTGCCACCCTCCCGATCGTCGAGCTGCGCGGCGCGATTCCCGTCGGGCATGTGCTCCGGATGGATCCGTGGGCGGTCTACCTCGTGGCCGTGGCCGGCAATATGATCCCCATCCCCTTCATCCTCCTGCTGCTGGGGCCGGTCTCATCCTTCCTCATGCGCTGGCGAATCGGCAAGCGGTTCTTCGAGTGGCTCTTCGCGCGGACGCGCCGCAAGAGCGCGCAGATCGAGAAGTACGAGAAGCTCGGACTGGCCATTTTCGTGGCGATCCCGCTGCCGGTGACCGGCGGGTGGACCGGGGCGGTGGCCGCGTTCCTGATGGGGCTGCGGTTCTGGCATGCGATGGCGTCCATCCTGCTCGGGGTCATGATCGCCGGCGCGATCATGTCCGGGCTGTCGGCGCTGGGCTGGATCGGCGTCGCCGTGGCCGGTGTGGCCCTGGCCGCCCTGGTCGCGCGCGGCCTGCTCGCCGCGCGCAGGCGAGCAGGGGCGCGCGAGTCGCCGGTCGCCGGGCGAGAGTTAAAGCCCGAAGGCCAATAGGCGGATGTCAGGAGCCATGATCAAGTCGCCGGAGAAATTCCTGACCTCTGACCTCTGACTTCTGACCTCTGGGTTGCGGGCGAAGCCCGCATTAGTACCGCTCGAGGAATTCGCGGCCCGCTCGGATGGAGGCCGGTTTGTCGGTCTTGCTCTCGTCCTCGATCGCGTACCAGCCGTCGTAGCCGATCCCCTTCAGCGCGGCGATATAGGCGTCCCAGGGCACCGCGCCGCGTCCGACGGTCTGCGTGCCGGATTCCGGGTGCCGATCCTTGGCGTGGGTGTGCACGATATGGTCTTTCAGAATCTCGACGCCTTCGACGGTGCCGTGCTTGAGCATGTTGGCGGGGTCATAGTTGACCTTGAGGGCCGGGGAGCCGACGTCCTCGATGAACTGTCTGAGCACGTGCGCCGTTTCCTGGCCGGTCTCCAGCGCGAAGAGGCCGCCGCACGCCTCGCCGGCCTTCGTGACGGCGCCGACCGAATCGAGGAACCGTTTGTAGACCTCGCTGTTACGGTCTTCCGGTATGGGCCCGATGTGTGTCGTGACGATCGGGGCGCCCATCTCCGCCGCGAGCCGCAGCGCATCCTGCGTCTTGCGGATACGGGCGTCCAGTCCGTCGGCCTCCCCGAAGCCGCCCAACGTGGTGGGGCCGGCAAGCTGTGCGCAGAACCCGCTGATCTCCAGGCCGAACCCGCGAATGTGAGCGGCCATCTCTTTGCGCTTCGCGCCGGTGCAGCGGTCGGGATCGAGCATGCAGACGGTTTTCCATTTCTCGACGTCCACGCACCACGGTTGTACCGCCTGCACGCCGACCGCCGCCGCCGTCGTGAGCGCCTCGTCCAGCTTCTCCCGCGTCGGCCCCGTGCTGAGCGACCAGAGTGCGCATGAAATCTTCAGAGAGCCCATCGTCCGCCTCCTTCCTCCGTTTGCCGTCGAATCCGCCCGTGTCGGAGGGGCAGTGTCGGCCGGCCCGGGACGGGTGTCAAGCGCGGAAGATAGCGGCGATGCGGCCCGTGTCGAATTTTTCGGTGCGGTCGAAGTTGTAGAGGCCGTTCTGTTCCTGCTCCACGTCCGTGAGTTGGGTGTAGCAGAAGCCGGCGATGTGCTCGAGTTCGCGGATCGCGCGGACCTGGCCTTCCAGGCGCTGGTAGAACGCGTCGAGGGAGGTCGGCCCCTCGCCGTAGCCCCATGAGGTGTCGGCGTGTTTGTGACCTTCGGCGATCCACTTGATGCCGCCGAACTCGTCGAGGATGTAGGGCTGGCCCCCGTACGCGGCGTCGTGGTCCGGATGGTTTCTGTAGACGCCCGTATCCGGTTTCGGGGTGAGAATCTCCTTCAGCTTCGCCGGGTCCTGCTGGTAGTTGTGGACGGTGTACAGATCGGTCCGGACGTGCACGTAGCCGCTGGCGTCGTTGACCGGGCGGGTAGGGTCCAGCGCGCGGGTCAGTTCATAGGCGTCGAGGTGGAGGCGGTTGTGTTGGAGCCCGTCGCCGACGTTGCGCGTCTCGTTGAACGGGGACCAGGCGACGATCGAGGGATGGTTGCGGTCGCGCACGACGATCTCGCGCCATTCGCCGAGGAAATTGCGGGCGGCGACCGGTTCGGTGACGTCGGCCCCCCAACTGGCGGACTCGCCCCAGGTCAGATAGCCGAGTGTGTCGGCCCAGTAGTGGAACCGTTCTTCGAAGACTTTCTGGTGCAGGCGCGCGCCGTTGAAGCCGGCGGCGAGCGAGAGTTCGATGTCGCGCCGCAGCGCGGCGTCCGAGGGCGCGGTCCAGATCCCGTCGGGATAGAAGCCCTGGTCGAGGACGAGGCGCAGGTAGATCGGCTCGTTGTTGAGCAGCACGCGATTGCCGTCCACGTGCACCTTGCGCAGGCCGGCGTAGCTCTTCACGCGATCCACGGGCGTCTCGCCGTCGGTGACGGCCAGCGTCAACCCGTACAGGTGCGGGGACTGCGGCGACCAGGCCCGCGGGTTCTCCACGGGGACCACGCACGGCAGGCCGTTGACGGCGGGGCCGGCCACACGCGCGGCCGCGCGGCCGTCGTCGGTGAGTGTAACCGCCAGGCTCAGGCCGTCGCGGACCGCCCGGAATCGAGGCGTGATGATGAAACGGGCTCCGTCCAGATCCGGGACGATGTGGACCGAGGCCAGGGCGAGGGGCGCGACGGCTTCCAGCCAGACCGTTTGCCAGATTCCCGTCGTGCGCGTATAGCGGCAGCCGGCGGAGGCGAACTTGCTCGACTGCTTGCCCGCCGGCTGCCTGCCTGAGCGCACCTCGTCCCGCACGTGGACGACCAGATCGTGCGTGCGCCCGGCCCGGACCAGCGGCGTGATGTCGTGGCAGAAGGACGATGTGCCGCCCCAGTGCCGGCCGGCGAGCCGGCCGTCAACGAACGCCTCGCTCAGGTAGTCGACCCCGCCGAAATGCAGAAGGACCGTTTGCCCCTGCCACTCGGCCGGGATGTCCAGTTTGCGGTGGTACCACATCGCCTCGATGAAGTCCGTGTGCCCCACGCCGGACAACGGACTCTCCGGGCAGAACGGGACGAGAATTTCATCGTCGAAACCCGTGGCGGCCGCCAGGCCGCGTTCGGTTCCGGACCGGCCGAAATCGAACGTGTAGCTCCATGCGCCGTTCAGGTTCCGCCACTGTTCGCGTTCAAACTGCGGGTTCGGATGCTCCGGGCGCGGGATATCCATGGCTGCCTCCTGTAGTTGACATTTGTAATGTTTTCATTGCATGCTGTCGGCCGCACTTGCCGTCAGCCGATAATTTCTCGTATTGTATGGGAAACGGCGGAATAGCGCCATGGGTGAGACAGTCCAAACCATTCGTAAAACTTCCATTATCGGGCGCGCCTGCCGGGAACGGTTCCTGCCGTTGCTGGAGGAGCGCGCGGCGGGCTTGAAAGAGAACGGGGTCACGCTGGCGGGCATCAGCGATTTGAGGCGGCCCTACGAGATGGGGCGGCCGGACGCCGAGTTTCACGTGATGCTGTATACGCTCGAGGGTGCGGGCGAGCTGCTGAGCGGCAGGGGCCTGGAGCGTCTGACGGCGGGCCAGGTGTTGTTGGCGCCGGCTCATGTTCCGTACCGGTACCGTATTCACGGCGGGCGGTGGCGGATCGTATGGTTTCATCTGGCCGACGGGCCGCGCTGGCGTTTGCTGGGGCAGCCGCGTGTGCAGGTGCGGCCCTCGCGTTTGACGGCCAGGGTGCAGGCGGCGGTCGCAGGGTTCCTGGACGAGAGTCAGGGCGATGCGCCGGGCGCGGAGCGGGCGGCGCGGCTGTTTGCGGACCTGATCCTGACGTATCTGGACCGGGAGCTGGACGCCGGTGAGGACCCGCGCATTCGCCGTGTGCGTGGGATGCTGCATACGTTGTGGCAGCAGGTCAGCGAGAATCTCCAGCATGCCTGGACGGTTGCCGAGCTGGCCGATCGGATGGCGGTCTCTCCCGTCCACTTGAATCGGTTGTGTGCGCGGTTCGACGGCTCGACCCCCATGAAGATGGTGACCCGGCTGCGCATGCAGAAAGCGCGCGAACTGCTGCGCAGTACGGACTATCCCTTGAAGCGCGTTGCCTGGATGGTCGGGTACGACAACCCGTTCGCCTTCTCCACGGCGTTCAAACGCTTCGGCGGGCGCTGCCCCAGAGCGTTTCGCGGCAGGCCATCTCGTGAAGGCGACGAGTCGGAAAGCGGTGGGGCGGAAAGCGTGTGACCGGCACGAGCGGGCCGTAGGACGGGCTTTCTCAGCCCGTCCCACAGGGAGTCGACAGAGATTGCGACAGCAATTACGACAAAGACTAGACTGTTCCATCGGCCCAAGATCGGAACGAATGTGTCAGGTTTTGAAACAAGCCGATCGGACGACCCGGGAGAGGATAGCCGCAAAAAGGCACAAAGGGCACAAAAGGGGGAGAGCTGTTGGAGGAATTTGGGCGGGCTGCTTGACGCGGCCCACAGATGGACGCTTGTCTCCCGAAGGCAGCCCGCGCCAAATTCCTGCAACGTCTGCTTCTTGATAAGGCACAAGAGGGCTCCTCCAGGGCATCCGATTGGTTGCTTTGGACCTGGTGATCGGGTCTTGTGCATTACGAAAAGGGCAACGTTGTGGGAATCGTGCCCGCACTCTGGTGCGGGCACGATTCCCACAACATATCGGTCGCGCTGGCTCCCTTTGTGTGCCTCTTCTTTTTTGCGCCTTTTGTGCCTTTTGCGGCTATTCTGGGACGTGCTTTCCAAAGCCCGTCGGTTTGAGGCGAAGCTTCGCTGGGGGGGGTGGGAAAAAGCTGGTATTCCGGCCCGGATTCCTGTACAGTACCACACTTTCCCGCGAGGGGGAGCGGGCATCGGGCGGAGGATGGCCGCCCGCGACAGAATCAATGATGTTCAGGGGCACTCGGGGCCATGGCACAGAAGCTTTTTGTAGGAATCGGGATCGGCGCCAGCCGAATCAAGGTGGTCGCGGTTTCGGAGGATCTGGCGCCGGTCAAGGTGCTGGTCCGCGACCACTGCGGCAACCCGCGCGACGTGCTGGTCGAGGTGCTGGGCGGCCTGGATCCGGCGGAGGTGGCGGGCCTGGCGGTGACGGGCCGCGAGGGGGCGTCGCTGATCGGCGGCCGGCGCGTCTATGAGAGCGAGGCGGTCGAGGAGTGCCTGCACCGGCTGGGGCTGGAGGCGGATCTGGTCGTGTCGCTGGGCGGCGAGTCGTTCGTCGTCTACCCGCTGGGCCCGGACGGGCAGGTGCTGGACTACGTGGCGGGCAACCGGTGCGCGGCCGGGACGGTGGAGTTTTTCAAGCAGCAGCTCGGCCGTATGGGCCTGACGATCGAGCAGGCGGGCGAGATCGTGGGGCAGGGCAAGGTGGTGCCGCTGGCCAAGCGTTGCAGCGTGCACTGCAAGAGCGACTGCACCCACTCGCTGAACAAGAAGAAATGCACCGTGGCCGACATCGTGCGCACGCTCTGCCACAACATGGCGGAGAAGGTTTCGGCGCTCGTGCGCGCGACGGGGATTGAGAAGGGCCGGATCGTCGTAATCGGCGGCGCGTCGGCCAACCCGGTGATCATCGAGGACATCCGCGCGTTCCTGCCGCAGTTCGATGTCTCGGTCCCCGCCGAAGCCACGTATCTCGAGGCGCTGGGCGCCGCGCTCGTTGCGCGCGAAAAGCCGTTGCCGGTACCCGGGCGCTGGACGGACCTGTTCAGGGACACCGGCAGTTCGTTCGGATTCCTGCCGCCGCTGTGGGACTATTTGGACCGCGTGACGTTCATCGAAGGCCGCGCCGGCCCGATCCGGGCCGAGGCGCGCTACATCCTGGGCATTGACGGCGGGTCCACCACCACGAAGGTTGCCCTCGTCGATACGGACACGCTCGAAATCTGCGGCAGCCATTACACCCGCACGAACGGCAACCCCGAACGGGCGATGAAGGAATGCCTCGTGCGGCTTCAAGGGCAGATCGCCGCCGCGCTCGGCGAGCGGACGGTCGACATCGTGGGCGTGGGCACGACCGGCTCCAGCGGCGAGATCCTCTCGGTCCTGTGCCAGACGCCCTGGTACCACAACGAGATCATCGCGCACGCCTACGGCGCGTCGCACTTCTGCCCGGAGGTCGACACGATTTTCGAGATAGGCGGCCAGGACTCGAAATTCACGTCGCTGCGCGCGAAGGTGGCGGTCGACTTCAACATGAACGAATCGTGTTCCGCCGGCACCGGCTCCTTCATCGAGGAGACGGCGCGCGACGATCTCGGGGTGCCCATGGAGGAGATTGCCGGGCTTGCCCTTGCCGGCCGCAACCCGCCCCGTTTCTCCGATCAGTGCGCGGCCTTCGCCAATACCGACACGCGCAAGGCGTTTCAGGAGGGGGCCAGCAAGCAGGACAATCTGGCCGGGCTCGTCTACGCGATCGTGGAGAACTACATCACGAAGGTCGTGGGCCAGCGCAAGATCGGCAACCACATCCTGTTCCAGGGCGGCACGTCCAAGAACCAGGCGATCGCCTGCGCCTTCGCGGCGAAGACCGGAAAGCGGATCACCGTCCCGCCCCATTCGGAACTGATGGGCTGCTTCGGGATCGCCCTGTGGCTGCGCGAAAAGCTGGCCACGCGGGAGGCGGAGCCGCGCGCCCACTCGATCGACGCCATTCTCGAGACGGAGGTGAGCGCCACGCGCGAGTTCGTGTGCAAGGCGTGCGAGAACTTCTGCACGATCCAGAACCTGACGATCGACGGAAAGACCTATCCGTTCGGCGGCCAGTGCAGCCGCTGGGAGAACGCGCGCAAGAAGAAGAAGACGGCGACGGACGAACTGGACCTCGTGGCGAAGCGCAACCGGATGCTGTTCCGTGAGTACGGCGTTCCGCCCGACCCGGGCGCGAACGGGGACCGGCCCGCGATCGGCCTGCAGGCCGTCTTCAGCGTGTACGCCTATTACCCGCTCTACTCCTGGTTCTTCCACGAGCTCGGCTACACGGTGAAGTTCTCCGAGCGGGTCGACCCGCTCGGAGTCCAGAAATGCCAATCGGCCCGGTGTTACCCCTACGAGATCGCGCACGGCACGTTCTTCGACCTGCTCAGCCGGGGCGTGCGCCGCGTGTTCGTGCCGCACGTGGTCGGCATGCCGCGGGAAGGGGTTGCCGGCTCCAGCGTATCGTGCCCGATCGCGCAAGCCGCGCCGTACTATCTCGCGCAGGCGTTCAGCGGCAGCGGCATGACGATCTACGACCCGGTCATCGACATGACCGACGGGCTGGAAGCGGCCGAGGACGCCTTCGTGGAACTCGGCCGGCGGATGGGGCACGACGCCGCGGCCGCGCGCCGCGCCTTCCGCAAGGGCTGTGCGCAGCAACACGCGTTCCTGCGCGCGGCCAAGGACGAGGGCCGGCGCGCGCTCGCGCGTCTGGAACAGGCCGACACCGTGGGCATCGTCGTGGTCGGCCGGCCCTACAACGCGTTCTTCCGCGTGGCGAACATGGGGGTGCCCCGCAAATTCGCCAGCGCCGGCTGCCCGGTGATCCCCTACGAGTTTCTTCCCTACGAGGATGAGCCGTGCGAGCCGACCATGTACTGGAAGTACGGGCAGACGATCCTCAAGTCCATGCGGCTGGTGAAGAAGCATCCGCGCCTGTTCGCCGTCTACATCAGCAACTTCGGGTGCGGGCCCGATTCGTTCATCCAGCATTTCGCCGGCCGGATTCTCGGCGAGAAGCCGCACCTGTATCTGGAACTGGATTCGCACACCGCGGATGCGGGCATCGGCACGCGCGTGGCGGCGTACCTCGATATCATCTCGGGCTACAGGCGCATGCCCGGCGCCGGCGCCGGCGCCGGCCGGTTCGCGCGCGCCGAATTCGTCGTGAAGGGCCGGCGCGGGTTCGTGCGCACCTCGCGCGGCGAACTGGTCCCGCTGAAGAGCCCGCGCGTCACCCTCGCGTTCCCGTCCATGGGCCGCTACAACACCGAGGCGCTCGCCGCCGCCGTGCGCAAGATCGGGCTGCGCGCCGTCGCCCTGCCGCCCGCCGACGAGCGGATCCGCGCGATCGGCAAGGAGTTCACCAGCGGCAAGGAATGCTCGCCCGCGATCCTGACGGTGGGCAGCCTGATCAGCTACTGTCGCGAGCGGCTGAAGAAGGAACGGCCGGACGAAGTGCTGCTGTTCTTCATGCCCACCGCCAACGGGCCGTGCCGGTTCGGGCAGTATAACCGCTACATGAAGATGCTGATCGAGATGCTCCGGATCGAGGACGTGGCCGTGTTCTCCCCCTCCGCCGAGGACGGATACCGCGGGCTGGGCGTCTCCCTGCTGGTCTTCGGCTGGCCCGCGATCGTCGCCAGTACGCTGATGGCCGATATCCGGGCCGTGCTCAACGTCGCGGCCAAAGACCGAACCGCGGCGCTGGCCGCGTTCGAACGGGAATGGGAGAACCTCCTCGCCGCGTTCTCGCGCGGGCTCATCGCGACCTGGCGCGCGCTGCGGCTGGCCGCACGCCGGCTCCGGCGCCTGCCCCTGAAACGGGACCCGGCCTCCGTGCCCAAGGTCCTGCTCGCCGGCGAGATCTTCGTGCGTTGCGACGAGCTCTCCTGCCGCGGGATCGCCGACGACTACGCGCGCGAGGGACTCATGCTCAAACGCGCCGACCCCACCGAGTGGGTCTACTATACCAACTGGCAGTACCTGCGCTCGCTCGCCGGCGACGAGGGATACCCCGGCGACTTCCTCGCATGGCGCTTCTTCGCCCGCAAGCTCATGGCCGCCGTGCGCCGCCCGCGCCGGCGCGACTGGGCCTTCGTCGGCGCCAGGCTGCTCTTCGGCGTGCAGCGCTGGATCGAACGCGGCGAACGCCGCCTGCTCGCGCCGTCCGGGCTGCTCGTCACCCGCCAGCACGATGTCGACCACATCGTCCGCCGCGGGGCATGCTTCATCAACCCCGCGCTCGGCGGCGAGGCCATCCTCAGCGCCGGGTCCGCCTCCGTGATGATGGAACACTCGCCCGAAGAAAACTACTGCGGCGTCGTCTTCATCGGCCCGTTCAACTGTATGCCTACCGGCGTCGCCGAGTCCGTCGTCAAGCCCTACGCCCGAAAAAACAATATTCCCTACCTCGCCTTCGAAACCGACGGCGGACCCATGCCGCCCAACTTCAGAAGCCAGATGGAAGTCCATATGCTCCGCAGTCGGCGCTACGCCAATGAGCAGCTCTTGACCCGCACCACACCGTAGCTCCGCCTATCACGGGCTGACGGCAATGTCTCGACCCCGTGATGTCCCGCCCCCCCGCCGCGCGCCTTGCTGACCTGAAACCTGAAAGTAGAAGCGGCGTCCCGCCGCTTCCTCCGGGCCGCAGGCCCGGGCTCCCGGCTGCACTCCGTGCAGCCGGGACGAAGAGCCGAGCCGCCGTCGCCCTGCGGGCTATGGCGAGCCAGGGACGGCCCTTCTACTATGGGCGACCCGGCCCCGGACGAAGTTTCCACCTCGTCATATCCGGCGTCGCGCCGCGGGGCCTGGCTCGCGCACGCTGGCGTTCACCACGGCGTCTCCACCTGGATGAATCCGGCACACCCCCATCCAGTTTCAAACTTCCAGTTTCGACTTTCAGGCGCCGGATTCGCCACTCCATCCCGAACAACCATCCCCGCTGCTTTTGCCCTCTTTTCATCTCACATTCGAGAATCTGAGAATCTCATTCTTGCAAATATGAGAGCGACGGATGCGAGATTTCTGGCTTGCACGCAATATGTTGTGGTTCGGATCGCGGAAGAGGGGGGAAGGGGGCGTTCTGGCGTTGGCACGGTTTATGCTGTGATGTCTGGTGAGCATGGAGGAGGCGTTAAGTGAAGGAGGAGAAGGACATGCACGGGCACCATCACCATCATCTGCCGCACATTGCGCCGGGCGACACCGCATTCGTGGTATTGGCCGGCGGGTTCCTGATTCTGGTGTTCCAACTCATCCTGACGTACATCCTTCCGTAAGGATGGCGCTGGCGATCAGCGGGGAAAACCGGAGACAGTGGATACGATGCCGACATCGTGGAGCCATTCGCACACCGTGCCCTTCGCGGTCGATTCGTGGGGGCCGGCGGCTGTTTTCACTTCCGGGCCCGACCTCCCTCCCGTTTCCTCCTCCCTCTGTTGACCTGCCTGTCTGGTTCGCGTTCCTGGGCGTCTGATCTCATCTTGACAGTCCCAGGGAATTCTTGTCCGGCGTACCGATCAACGTTCACCGACACGCGCGAACCGGCGCGCAAACTGGCGGCACTCGAACGGGAGGTCAAGGCCCGACCGGCTACGCACGACGCCGTGATCGCCGATGTCCTCTCGCCCTGACAAAGAGACAATTGTTCGATTTCCTCGCCGAACGGCCGTTTTGGGAAGGGTGGCGCGCCGGTTCTTCGGGGTTGAGACAACTGAAAAAAGTGATTGCACGCCACGCACGATGTGAGGTATTGTTCTTAGGTCGTAATCATTCTGATAAGGGGCGCCTGCAGATGATAGACGCCGAACAAGTCGAGAAACGCGTGGCGGAATTCGTCGAGGTCTGCCGCCGGCAGGGCATCAAGGCGACTCATCAGCGGACGGAAATCCTGCGGGAACTGGCGGCTTCCAAGGAGCACCCTGACGCCGAGATGATTCACGCCCGCGTGCGGGAACGGATTCCGGCTATCTCGGTCGACACCATCTATCGGACGCTGAAGCTGTTGGAGGACAAAGGCGTCATCGCCCGCGTGGCTTCCATGAGGGACAGGGCGAGGTTTGACGCCAACATGGATCGACATCATCACTTCGTCTGCATCGAATGCGGGATGATCGGCGACTTCTACAGCGACGCACTGGACCGGCTGCCGGTCCCGAGCGCGGCGGCCGAGATGGGTAGCATCGAGGGTGTATACGTCGAATTGCGGGGGCGATGTCGGAAGTGCCAACTGAAAACGAAGAAGACCCAACCACGATAGGAGCAGATCATGAGCCGTGAAAGCAAGTGTCCGGTGACCGGCAAGACCCGTCAGCCCGCGACAGGCAAAGGCACATCAAACCGAGACTGGTGGCCGAACCAGTTGAACCTCAAGGTGCTCCACCAGCACTCGGCCAAGAGCAACCCTATGGGCGAGTCGTTCAACTACGCCGAGGAGTTCAGGAAGCTCGATCTCGAAGCCATCAAGAAGGATCTCCGCGCGCTGATGACCAATTCGCAGGACTGGTGGCCAGCCGACTGGGGGCACTACGGGCCTCTCTTCATCCGCATGGCATGGCACAGTGCAGGCACCTATCGCATGGGCGACGGTCGCGGCGGCGCAGGGTCCGGCAGCCAACGTTTCCCGCCTCTTAACAGTTGGCCCGACAATGTGAACCTCGACAAAGCGCGCCGCCTGCTCTGGCCGATCAAGCAGAAGTACGGCCGCGGGATATCCTGGGCCGACCTCATGATCCTCGCCGGAAACTGCGCTCTCGAGTCCATGGGATTCAAGACCTTCGGGTTCGGCGGCGGGCGCGAGGACATCTGGGAACCGGACGAATCCACGTACTGGGGTTCGGAGACCCAGTGGCTGGGCGACACGCGGTATTCCGGCGACCGGGATCTCGACAATCCGCTTGCTGCCGTGCAGATGGGTCTGATCTATGTGAACCCGGAAGGGCCGAACGGCGTAGCCGATGCCGTCGCTTCGGGCCGTGACATTCGCGAGACCTTCGCGCGTATGGCCATGAACGACGAGGAGACCGTGGCCCTCGTCGCTGGCGGACACACCTTCGGCAAGTGCCACGGCGCCGGCCCCGCGACGCACGTGGGCCCCGAACCCGAGGCCGCCCCCATCGAGGAGCAAGGCCTGGGGTGGAAGAGCCGTTTCGGCAGCGGAAAAGGTGGCGACGCGATCAGCAGTGGCATCGAAGGGGCCTGGAACTCGACCCCGACCAAGTGGAGCATGGGTTACCTTGAGACCCTCTTCAAGTACGACTGGAATCTGGTGAAGAGCCCCGCGGGCGCTCAGCAGTGGGTTCCCTCCGATCCGGATGCGGCCGTCGTACCCGATGCGCACGACCCGAAGAAGAAGAACCTGCCCATCATGACCACCGCTGACCTCGCGCTGAGGTTCGATCCGATCTACAAGAAGATCGCGCTGAGGTTCCTCGCGAATCCGAAGGAATTCGCGGATGCCTTCGCCCGCGCGTGGTTCAAGCTGACCCACCGCGACATGGGCCCCCGTGCCCGCTATCTGGGACCCGAGGTTCCGTCCGAGGAACTCATCTGGCAGGACCCCATCCCCGCCGTCAACCACCCGGTGATTGACGCGCAGGACATCGCCTCGCTGAAGACGAAGATACTGGATTCTGGCCTGTCCGTGTCAGAACTGGTTTCGACCGCCTGGGCCTCGGCGTCCACGTTCCGCGGTTCCGATAAGCGCGGTGGTGCGAACGGCGCACGCATTCGTCTTGCGCCGCAGAAGGACTGGAAGGTCAATCAGCCGGATCAACTGGCTAAGGTTCTGCGAACGCTCGAAGCGGTGCAGAAGACTTTCAACGACTCGCAGTCCGGCGGGAAGAAGGTCTCGCTGGCCGACCTGATTGTGCTGGGCGGGTGTGCGGCTGTCGAAGTGGCCGCGAAGAATGCCGGACACGAGGTGACGGTTCCCTTCACGCCGGGGCGCATGGATGCGTCAGAAGCGCAGACCGATGCGGCGTCGTTCGCCGTGCTGGAGCCGGTCGCCGATGGGTTCCGCAACTACCTCAAGAGCGCGTTCTCCGTTTCGGCCGAGGAATTGCTCATTGACCGGGCACAACTCCTGACGCTGACCGCGCCCGAGATGACGGTGCTCGTTGGCGGTCTGCGCGTGCTGGGCGCGAACTTCGGCGGCGCGCCACACGGAGTCTTCACCAAACGGCCCGGAACGCTCACGAACGACTTCTTTGTGAACCTTCTCGACATGCGTACGGCGTGGAAGCCGGTCTCGGAAGGTGGCGACGTGTTCGAGGGCCGAGATCGCGCAACGGGCGAACCGAAGTGGACCGGCACGCGAGTCGACCTCGTTTTCGGGTCAAACTCGCAGCTCCGGGCCGTCGCGGAGGTCTACGGGTGCGCGGACTCGCCTCGGAAGTTCGTGGCGGACTTTGTGGCGGCCTGGAACAAGGTGATGAACCTGGATCGGTTCGACCTCGCCTGATGGCGACATCGAGTGTGCTCCGTTCCAGCGGCGGCCCCGGTCGCCCGCTGGAACAGGAGCTGTCCGGAGGGAATGAGCAAGATCAAACAGATTGCATGGACGGCCTGTGGAACCACGTGTGTGGTCTTGGGCGTCATCGGCATGTTCCTGCCGATCCTGCCGACGACACCGTTCCTCCTCCTCGCCGCATTCTGCTACGCGCGGAGTTCGCGCCGTTTCTACGACTGGCTGGTCACGAACCGGTGGTGCGGCGCATACATCAGAAACTACCGGGAAGGGCACGGCATCGCACGGCAGCACAAGGCGGGTGTCATCCTGCTCCTGTGGCTCACCATTGGCGGCACGGTGGGGTTCGCCGTGTCGCTTTGGTGGGTGAGGCTCATCCTGATCGCGATTGCCGTTGCCGTCACTGTTCACGTGCTGAAAATCCGGACGTACAGGCCGACACCCTGTCGCCCCGGAGCGACCGGTGTCCAGGCGCCACCCTCGGCGCAGGCGATGATTGCGGGAGCGATCGAGAAGCGGAAGGGCCTGGCATGACGCGGCATGCTCGATTTTTCCGTCCGAGATGGGCAAATCCGGCGTGCGCTCGCTGCCGCGGCCGCGTGGCTGTTGGCATCCTGCTTGCCGGTTCTCGCACGAGATGAAGGGCCTCCCTCAGGGGGGCGGGGCATCGCGTGGCTTGTAAGTCCGCTCATCGGATACAATCGCGACGAACTGGTGATCCGGACGGCCCGGCCTGGCGGTCGGGCCGTGGCTGTGCGTGCTGCCCGAAGAGCGTGAGAGGAGCGCGCGACGACTTGCAGAGGTCGAACTCCGCTCGACACCACGGAGCCCCGATCGGGGCGACCCGGCACGGATGTGCCGCCGGG
>JAFGHX010000460.1 GCA_016929905.1 Kiritimatiellia bacterium | reverse complement strand
GCCGGCGGCAGAGGACGGCACTGTGCACCTTGCCCTGCCGCGGACTCCGGAGGTGGGCAAGCCGGCGACGGTGCGGGTGGCGAAACGGGGGGCGCGGCCGGAATGATTCGGGCGCACTTGGGATCGCGAGCCAACGTTGAAAGTCAGAAGGTGAGCGTTGAAGGTTGAGCGTTGGACATGGGGTGAATGGTGAACCATTCCTGCACGCGTACGGCAATGGTCTTCCTCTGCCTCTTTTCGGGCGGTCTGTCGGCAACGTCCGCCGCCGGTCCAGCGAGGCCGGTTGAGGAGATGATCCGGCCGGATCATCCGCGCCTGTTCTTCAACAGGGAGACCTGGCCGGCGGTCAAGGCGCGCGCGCTGGGGCGTGAGCGGGAGTTCTACCTGGCGATCAAGTCGGGCCTGGACCGTGCTGCCAAGGAGCACCTGGCTGCCTCGAACCTGCCCGCGCGGGATCGTGGCGTTCAGGCGGCCAAGGCGGCGTTTGTCTATCGCGTAACGGGCGAGCAACCGTATCTGGAGCTGGCCCGCAAGTATCTCGACAGCAGCGTGCGCTACTACGAGGACTGCTTCCGGAACCGCCGGAAAGTGGACTGGTATTCCACCAGCCGCGTGCATGCGACCGCGGCGTGGGACTGGCTGTACGAGAGCCTGGAAAGCCGTGAGCGGCGCGAGTGGATGGAGCGGCTGATCGACGCGATTCACAATGTCCGTTCCGCGAAGCCGCGCATCCCGGGTGAGAACTACGGGTCGCACAAGACGGGTTTCTACGGCTTGCCGAACTGCATCTGGTTCGTTGGCGCGGCGGCATACGGCGCCGGTATCCGGGAAGAGCGGGCCAGGGAGATGTTGGAATGGGGCTACGCGGAGAACATGCGGATGCTGGCGCATCGCCGCGCGGCCTGCGGCGAGCATGGCGGCGCGGGCACCTCGGCGCTCGGCTACGTCACCTACTCCTATCCGTGGGCGGAGCACAACTTCCTGTACACGCTCCGGAGCGCCGCCGGCGCGGATATCGCGCCGCAATGGCCGCATATCGGCCTGCTGGCGGAGTACCTCGACTGGACCTGGATCCGGGCGCCCGAACCGCTGCAATTCGGCTACGGCGACAGCGCACACAACAGCAACAAGCTGAACTGCCGGGAGCTCTACAGCCACATGGCCAACACCCGGCACTTCCTCGAAGGCAGCCACCCGCACCTGGCGGCGCGGGCGCGCGCGCTGGTCGAAGACCTGCCCCCGAAATACCGGGACAACAGCGGGAAATGGTTCATCCACGCCTTTCTCCGCTCGAAGCCGTTGATGGACCCGCTTGCGAACGGACCGGCGCCGGCGCCCCGGCCCCACGCCCGCGACTTCGAGAGCATGGGGCAGGTGTTCATGCGCTCCGGCCTGACCGCCTCCGATACCTACTGCCTGTTTGCCTGCGGCGGAATCATCAGGCAGCACCGTCATTTTGACGCCCTGCATTTCGGGATCTACAGACATGGATTTCAGGCGCTGGATACCGGGTCGCGCATGACGTCCGCCTACGGCGGCGTGAGCCGAGACCATGTCCAGAACTACTTCGCGCAAACCGTGGCCCACAATTGCATGCTCATCCACATGCCGGACGAGCCGGCCGCGCGGCACGCGGGCATCGGGGGCGGGACGCTGGCCAGGCACAACTACGGCGGGCAGAACGCCGTACTGGGTTCCGTGCTGAAGGCGTTCGAGACGAATGAGCACTTCACCTACGTGGCCGGCGACGCGACCGCCGTCTATGCCGCCGAGAAATGCGCGCTCGTGACCCGCCAGCTTGTGTTCCTGATGCCGAACCGGTTCGTGATCTTCGACCGCGTCGTCTCGACCCGGCCCGAATACCGGAAGGTCTGGCTCATCCATCCCGCGTCCGAACCGAAGGTCGCCGACGGCACGTTCCGCTCGGAGCACGGCGCCGGCGTCATGTTCTGCCGCACCTTGCTTCCGGAGCGGGCCCGATTCGATGTCGTGGGCGGGCCGGGCAACGAGTTCCGTACCGGCGCCGTGAACTGGGAGATGCAGGGACGGGCGTTGCCGGAGGAAGAGATGCGCCTGATCGGGCAATGGCGCTTGGACGTATCGCCGGCGGAAACCGGCGCCGAAGCGCTGTTCCTGCACGTGATCGAAGTCGGCGAACGGTCGCTTGCCCGGATGGTCGAGACCGAACGGGTGCGCACGCCGGAAACGGCCGGGGTGCGGTTCTCCGCCGCCGGCGACACGTATGAGCTGACCTTTGCCACAAAGGGCGCGCCGGCCGGGCATATCCGGATCGACGGCAAGATCCGGCTCGATCGTGACCTTGCCGGCGAAGTCCGGGATGCCGCGGCCGGCGCGCGATAACCGATCGCGAGGAAGCGAGAGAACGGCGGATTGCCGAACCAGAGCGGAGCGAGCGAAATGCCCGGAACAGGCAGGCGCATGATAGCCGGCGCGGTGTTCGCGGCGGGTATAGCGGCATGCGACAACGTGACGGCGGCGAACGCGGCGCCAACACGGGCGGTCGAGGCGCGAAAGGCCGCGAGCGGCCTCGCCGATCCGCTTTGGGGGATGGGGCCGGTCGAGCGGGAGGTGTACCGGCGCGCGTATGAAGGAAAGACCGGCTTCGCGTACTTCGACCGGTGGAAGCGTCTGCCCTCCGACAAATTGGGCCGGCGCCCCGATTTCGCGCGCTGGGAGATCGATCCGGCCGAGTTCGCGCGCGATCTCGGGCGGAAGAAGCGTGATCTGGACGCGCTGCGCGGATGGTTCCATAAGCGCGCACTCGAGCAACCCCTCAACAAAGCTCGGGTCGCGAAGTTCGACGAGGCCATGGCGAACGGCAAGTGGCCCGGCTGGCTGCCGAGATGGGAGGACACCTGGAAGGTGTGCTTCCTCCATCCGGACAAGGGCGGGGATGCGCGGCAGGTGGCGAAGCGCTTCATGGCGCTGCGGGACGCCCTGCGCAAGTCGTTGGAGAACGAGCTGAAACAGCCAAGGTGGCCGAGCAGTTGCATGATGATCCCCCGCGTGGCGGCTGAGATGTACATGCTGGCCGACGCCTGGCTGCTGGCGCACCCGGATTTCCGGACGAGCGAGCCGGACGCCCATCGCGAACTCGCGAGCGTCATGGAGTCGCTGAAGAAGGTGACGCGGCAAGCCTGGGCATTTCCGCGACACAATCGGAACATGCGGACCGAGACGCCCATGCAGACGGCTACCTTTCGCTACAGCGAGAGCTATACCGTCGGGAATCTCGGGTATCGCCCCTTGATCGAGTGCGCCGTGGTCTGGGATGACACACGCATGCTCGATATCGTCAAGGACGTCATCGAGAAATCGCTCTCCTCGAAGTCGGGCTACTGGAACCACGACGACTGCTTCTGGCAGAACGTCGGGTTCAAGACCGACGGCAGCACATTCCAGCACGGCAACCAGAACTACACGTTGGGCTACGGCCACTCCTACATCCACGACACGCTCCGCATGGCGCAAATGCTGTTGGGCAAGGCATGGGAGATCGACAACACGAAGTGGAACGCGATCGTGGACAAGCTGCTCGACGGCTGGCAGTGGTACGTGCACAAGGGCAACATCGAATTGTCGGTGCGGGGCCGGCACGGCCTTTACGCCCCGTCCTCGACGTACACCGGCGCCAGGCAATACATGCGCGGCAACAGCATCGTCCTCGATATGCATCTCCCTCGGCTTATTCAGGTCTCGCGCGGGCAACTCCGGCGCCGCGCGGAACTCGACGCCATGGCCGAACGGATGCGAAAGAACGAGGACCTGGTCGGCAGCCGCTATTTCTGGCTCTCGGAAGACATGCTGCACCATCGCACCAACCAGTACGTGTGCGTGAACATGTCCTCCGTGCGCGTCATGGGTCCTGAAGGCGCGACATTTCCGGACCACGGGACGCTCCACAACAAGCTGTTCGGCAACGGGTTCACCGTATTGAAACGGGTGGCCGAGGACCTGGCGAACATCCGGGGCGCGTGGGACTACACGGCGCTGCCGGGCATCACGTTCGCCGCCGGCGATTCCTTCCTGCACAAACCCGGGACCATGTGTCACGGCGTCTTCGGGCAGAACATCTACTCCGGCGGCGTCTCGGACGGGATGAACGGAGTCTGCGCGTTCAAGTACCGGCAGAAGGGGATCCGCATCGGGATCAACAAGGCCTACTTCGCGTTCGACGACCGGCTCGTCTGCCTGGGCTCGGCGTTTGCCAACCCCGACGGCAAGGATGCCTGGACCTCGGTGAACCAATGCGAAGCCAAGACGGAGGTTCGGCTGTGGGTCAACGGCGCTGAGCGCACGTTCGCGCGGGGCACGTCCGGCGTCGCGCGGGAGCGGAGCGAGAAGCCGATCGCCGTCTGGCACGACGCGATGGGCTACGTGATCTTCCCGCACGAGGGGAGCGCCGAACTCGACCTGCGCGTCGAGGAGCGCGAGACTCAGTGGCGCGCCCTCTCTCCCGCGAATCATAAAGTCGCCGAGTCGCGGATGGGCGTCTTCCAGCTTGTCATTCCACACGACCCGAAGCCGGACGCGGCCAACCCGGGCTACCGCTACGCCGTGCTGTTCAACGTGAGCTTCGAGGAGTTGGTGCGCCGGCTCGACGGCGGCGACATCGAAATCCTGCAAAACGACGCGCGGGTGCAGGCGGTTAGGTGCGGGGGCTACACCGGCCTGGTCTTCCTCGAGGAGGGCGCGTTCCGGAGCGAACGCCTCGAGTTGGCCGTGGATCGGCCCGCCATTCTCATGCTGGACGAGACGGAACCGGGCGCGGTGAAGCTGACCTATGCCGACCCGCTGCTCGATCCGGCGGCCAAAGAACTGGTCGTCAAGACGAACCTGCGGCTGGCCGGGCCGGCGGGGAGTGGCGGCATCCTGCGTTTGCCGCTGCCCGGGATTCCGGAGGTGGGCAAACCGACGACGGTGCGACTCGGGAAACCAGGCCGGTAGCTGGAACGATTCGGGGGATTGGGCCAGGATGGCTCGGGAGAGCGAGCCAACGTTCAACGCTCAACGCTCAACGTTCAACATTCAACATTCAACGCTGAACGTTCGTAGGGAGAGACTGAATGAGAACGATATCCTATGCAATGATTCTGGTGGTATCGCTGGGCCGGCTGCCCGAAGGCCGAGCCGGGCAGACCAATGTGTATGCCGACCGCAGCCGGGATGTGCTGAATATGGCGGACTTCAGCAATCCGGCCATCATGCAGGTGGGGGACTACTCGTCCCTGGTGCGGCCCGGCAGGGACGGCCGATTGAGCTATGCCCCGGACAAGCTGGGCAACCGCATCCCGGACTTCTCGCACGCCGGCT
>JAFGHX010000459.1 GCA_016929905.1 Kiritimatiellia bacterium | reverse complement strand
GAGGGGTGGAAGGCTGGAGGGGTGGAAGGCTGGAGGGGTGGAAGGCTGGAGGGGTGGAAGGCTGGAGGGGTGGGAAGGCGGGGGCCGGCGTAGGTCACGGGTTTTCGACAAGGATTACGACAAGGATGTCTTGCGGTGGGGCTCGAGTTGATCCGGGCGGCAGGAGGCGCTGGTGGACGAAGAGGCGGAATGGCTTGACGCGGCGCGGCGTGGTGACGTGGACGCCTTCACGGAACTGGTGCGTCTGCACCAATCCCGCGTTCGGGCGTATGTGGCCTCGCACGTGCGCGACAAGACGATCGTAGACGATATCGCGCAGGAAGCCTTCATCGCGGCGTACCGCACGCTCGACACGTATCGGGGCGACTCGCCGTTGAGTACGTGGCTGATCGGGATTGCGCGGTACCGGGTGCTGCGCTACCAGCGCGCTTGGATGCGGCGGAGCCGGCATGAGGCCGCGCCGTTGGACGAGGCCTTGGCCGAATGGCGCATGGCGGAGGCGGAGCAGGCCGGCGCCGCGCGCGAGGACGTGCGGATCACGGCACTGCTCGAGTGTGTGGAGGAATTGCCGCGCGAACAGGCGCGCCTCCTGACCCAGCATTACGTTGAAGGGCGCAAGACGCACGAGATCGCCGACGCCTTGAAGAAGAATGCCAGCACGGTGCGGGTCACGCTGATGCGGATTCGAACCGCGCTGCGGCAGTGCATCGACCGAAGGTTGGCGTTGGAGCCGGTGTGAGCCGGGCGGCTTGCGGCCGCCGGCGAGGAGCGAGGCGCGAGGAGCGCCGGGGATGATGATGCGTTGGACGCAGCCCCCTTGAAGAGAGAAGGACGTTGACGTTGAGCACGGCAAGAGAACTCTGGCTCCGGCATCAGGCCGGGGAGCGGCTGTCGCGCGACGAGCAGGCCGCGCTGGTGGCGGCTCTGCGCGCGGACGAGACTCTGCGCGCTGAACTGTTGGGCGACGAGCGGGTCGACGGGTTGTTGCGCGGGTTGGCATTCGGCCGGGTGGATGCCGAACCCTTTGTGGCCGGTGTCGCCCGACAGGCCGCCGCCGAGCGGGATTCCGAGGCGTTCGTGCGCGGCGTGCGGGACCGGTTGGAGGCCGAGCCGCGTCGAACGCGTGTTCGAGCCGGGCGCCGTCTCTTGCCGCGGGGTGCCGGGCCTGCTTCACGCCCGGCGCCCGCGTGGCTCGTCGCCCGCCGTCGCCGCCTGTGGCCGGCGGCGGTGGCCGCCGCGATTCTCGTGGGGTTGGGCGTGTTGTTTAACGCGCAGTTTCGGTTGCTCGTCGGGCGGTTCGGCGAGCAGCCGGCGCCGGCCGGCGCGCCCGTTGCGATCCTTCAGCAGATAGCGGGGGACGTTCGGGTCGTGTCGGCGCGGGGAGAACGCCCGGCTCGCGCCGGACAGGAGTTGCACGCGGGCGAAGAATTGCTGACGGTGACGGCCGCGAGCATGGCGCTCGCCCAGCACATGGGGCGCGTGACCCTGCGGCTCGGCGGGAACACACGGCTGGCATTCATGGCGGGGCCGCAGGATTCGGCCGCGCCGGCGCGGCTGAGCGAAGGCGCCCTGAGCGTTGATGTCAGGTCCGGGCCCGGCTGGCGTTATGCCGTTGAAACCCCGCACGCCGAACTCACCGTGCTGGGTACGCAGTTCTCCGTCTTGGTCGGCGGGGATGTGACGCGCGCGGAGGTGAGAGACGGGTGGGTTCTGGTGTCCAACCGGACTACGGGCGAATCGCAGACTCTGGGCGCAGGCTACTCCGCACTGATCCGGGCACGCACCCTGTCCGTCGCCGGGCCGGCCGGGGCCGGGTCCGAACCGCCGGGCACGCGTGTGACGGCCGGCCTGCTGGTGTTGTACGCGTTCGGGGAAGGAGCGGGCACCGTTGTTCATGACCTGGCCGGCGTGGGGCAGCCGCTTCATCTGCGGGTCGCCGACCCGCGCGCCGTGCGCTGGCTGCCCGGCGGCGGACTTGCCGTTGAGCGGCCAACAGTCCTGAAGGCCGATCGGCCGGCCGGGAAGGTGACCGGCGCGTGCCGGGCCAGCGGCGCGATCACGCTGGAGGCGTGGATCAGGCCGTCGCTGCCGGAACAGGGCGGGCCGCCGCGCCGGGGCGGGGCCCGGGTGGTCGGCCTCTCCGAACGCTCGCTGAAGAGCGACGTGTATCTCGGCCAGTGGCTGGACCGCTGGAAGATACGGATCGAGACCTCCGTGCCCTTCCCGGAAAACGCCCTGCACAGTCTGTCGCGTTGCGTGAACACCGAGCTGCTGCATGTTGTGCTCACGCGCGACGCCGCCGGAAGCCTCGGCTGCTGGCAGGACGGCAAGCCCGTGCCGTTGGGCACCATGCGACGGACGGAGCCGGGCGAACCCGTTGACGTGCTGCCCGGCAGTTTCGCAACCTGGCCGGACGATTTGTTCCTGCAGCTCGCCAACGACTTCGGCGACGATCGCGCCTGGCTTGGCGAATACCATCTGATTGCCCTCTATGACCGCGCACTCTCCGCCGAGGAGGTGCAGCGCAACTACCGCGCCGGCCCGCCGCACTGAATTCAAACTGGCTCGAGAACCCGCCTTCGCCGTCGTGCCTCCTGGCTTCGTCGGGCGCGGCTTACTCGCAAACTTGCTCGAAACCCCCGCCGCAGCGGCGGGATCGACAGAGCTTACGACCCGCCTTCGCCCGGGGCTTCGGCGGGCGCAGCCCGCCTTCGCCCGGGGCTTCGGCGGGCGCAGCCCGCCTTCGCCCGGGGTTTCGGCGGGCGCAGCCCGCCTTCGCCCGGGGTTTCGGCGGGCGCAGCCCGCCTTC
>JAFGHX010000458.1 GCA_016929905.1 Kiritimatiellia bacterium | reverse complement strand
GTATGCACGCGCTGCCCCGGCGCACTTCTGCATCCAAAATAGGCCAATCAAAATTCATCGTATTTTCCGGACAGGACACTAGTCTTCCTGCCCTTCCACCTGGAAGAAGCCGAGCGCGTTCGTGCTGAACGGATAGACAAACCGGTAGTTGCCGCCGCCCAGATCCTCCGGACTGAGCCCGTCCACGTTCGTGTACGTGCCGTCGACCGCGTCCGCCTCCAGCAACTGGAGCGCCGACGCCGTCCCGTTCGTGACCAGAAACACGATCTCCAACTCCGCGTTCGTGGACAGCCGCACGGAGTCGGTGATGAAGATCTCCACCGGCGGCGGCTCCGCCTCCACACGCAGACCGGGGCCGTACGGGAACAGCCGGTTCATGTTCCGGCCGCATGCCTCCAACAGGTACGGGCTCGGCATCGCGGGGTTGAACGAGAAATTCGTCGCGCCGTAGATCGTTTGCTCGTCCACACTCGCGAACTCCTCCGCATTGCTCAGCGAGATGTCGTCCAGGCACCAGCCGACCGTGTGCCAGGTCTCGGGGAAGTATGAGCCGTACGGGACATAGTCGTAGGTGAAGCGAACGGTGACCGGCACGCCTTCGTAGGCGGCGAGCGACACGGACCGCGCCACGAAGCTGCTTTCCCCTGAGCCGCCCGTGCCCGCCTGGCTGTAGACGTTGCTCCAACTGCCGCCCGCATCGGCGGAAACCTGAACACGCGCCACTTGGCTCGCCGTCGCCCAGCCGAGCCTGCTCGTAAAATACAGCGTGCAGCCGGCCTGCGGGAAGAGCGTTCGGTCCAGCGTGATGAACTGGTCGTCCGGCGGCTCCGCCTCCGCCAGTTCCGGGTGGGCCAGGTGAAACGCATACGAGCCGCTCGCCACCCCGTCGCTCTGGATCACGTCGTAGTGCGTGGTGCTGGCCTCGATGAGCACGCCGTTCGACCCGCTCTCCGCCCCTTCCAGCCAGGCGGCGGCCGTGATCTCGCTCTGACGCACCACATAGTTCGTGCAGCCGCCGACCGGCGAGACGGTGTAGGCGTTCGTCCGGCCGGAAATCGGATTGGTCGGGCCGGCGACGCTCGGCGGCGTGTACTCGGGCACGTAGTCGAGCTTCACGCTCGCATCGCCGCTGACCGTTACGTTCGTGATCAGGCCGGCCAGAAAATCGCCCGAAAAGGCGACCTCGACCGTCGTCCCCTCCGAGACGGGTACGGAGTAGCCGCCCGACCCGGCCGACACCGCGTAGCAGGCTGCGGTCGCGACGTCGACGGTGACGCCTCCGAGCCCTTCCCCGACATCGTAGAACCCGTTCGAATTCAGATCGACGTACACCACCCCCGTGATGAACGGCGTGTCGTTCGACGGCGTGCCGAAATCCTGCGTCACGATCAGCGGCCCGACCTCATCGAAGGCATTTGTGTTCGTCCCGAGCACCACGCCGACACCCACTTCCCGAAGAACGGTCGAGTGGATGTTCAGCCGGTGGCCGGGCGGTACCTGCATCCCGTGCCAGTTGGTCCCGCCCCAATCCACCTCGAATCCCGCGTGCCCGTGAAAGACATGCTCGGCGTAGGCGAAGACGTTCTCGGCGTAGGTCTGCCAGTCGTAAGCCTGTTCCTCGATCCGCTTCTGAGTGGTGTCGCCCGGGGAGTTCGGCGGCGGCGGGTTCGTCGAGGAGACGTGAGACTGGAACACGTTCTCGTACATGTCCTGACTGTGCAGCCGCGCGGCGGCGAGCAGCTTCTCGTTCATGGACAGGGGCGGCAGATGTTGGTCGAGTGCCGCGAACTGATTTGTCATCTCGCCCAAATCCACTTCGGGCGTCTGGCTGGTATAGGCCAGCAGCACGTCGGGATCGTCCGTCGTCTGCAGCCGGAGGGCCTCCGCATTCGCGTCCGCGCGCGCGCGGTTCATGTGCTCCAGAAACAACTGCTCCTCGTCCGTCGGCTGGCCGATCGAATACAGCGCGGGCGAACCATTGTCCGGCGCGTAGCCCGGTGCCGCGCTCGGCGGGACAGGCCGGTGCACGGGGCCGACCGCCGGGGGTGGAGCCCGCAGGAGCCGGGCCGGGTCGTTCCCCTCCGCGCCCGCCGCCGGCAGAACGCCCACCGCCGCGGCCAACCCGAAGACCAGGAGCGTGACAAGACACATCAGAGCGCTTCCATTCTTCCTTGCGGCCGGCGGGGCGGTGGCCGGCCGGCGCGCGCTATTCGTCCGCCTCGCCGCGCCAGCGGATCACCTTGCGCTTGAAGTCCACACTGTACTCGAAGTGGCGAAGATAGCTCATGCCGAGCAGCCCCTTGCAGGCGCCTTTCGGGCCGTGGTACTCGGCCACCGCAATCCGCGCGTCGTCCTGCCGCGTCGGCCCCACCGCCAGGGAGTCGATCCGCCCCAGCCAGCCGGAGACGCTGGCCCCGTTCGCCGTCCGGAACTGGCGCTTTCTGAATTCGTCGTAGTCGATCCCCAACTCGTCCGTCACTTCCTTGTGCAGCAACGTGATCTCGGCGCCCGTGTCCAGACACAGAATCACCTCCATCTCTTTGCCGCGGTGCCCCACCGTGACCGGTACATAGATGTGGTTGCGTACGATGATGACCTTCTGGTGGCCCTTCTCCTCGATCACCGCCTCTTTCGCCTGCTCGGCCAGCTCAAGCTCAATCTCCTTCGTCCACTTCGCGTGCTCCGCCAGCCATTCCCGCTGCCGCCGCACAGAGGCCGCCCGCTCTTCGTCCAGCCTCCGGTTCCGCTCCTCCTGGGATAGATGATCGTACTTGCCCGGGATCTTTTCGACGGAATCACGGTATTCCGGTGGGACCTTCTCCAGATCATCCACGAATACGTAGGAGCCCTTGCGGTCGCGGTACTGATAGATCTCGGCACGCAGGCTCGAGAGCATCCACACGCAACCCGCCAGCAGCGTGACGATGACGTACCGGCTCCGCAGCAACGTCCGCCGAAGCCGCTCCCTCCTCGCACCCAGACCGATACCATCCCGGACGAGGACCTCCATTGCCCGGCTCCTTCTCGCCGATTGCCTTGCACTGTCAAAGCCGCGCAGCCGCAGCTTCACGCGTCGGCGCCAGTGTACCCGCCGCCCGGCCCGTGAGCAAGGCTGAACTGCGCAAGTCTGAACGGCGCACCTGCTTCTCCGCGTCGCCCTTTGACCTCTGCCGACCTTGCGACCGGGTATTCCGTGGTACCCATTTTTTACTCCCTTTATCCCCGTTGACGATTACGGC
The DNA here is from genome assembly GCA_016929905.1 of Kiritimatiellia bacterium. GTDB lineage: Bacteria > Verrucomicrobiota > Kiritimatiellia > JAFGHX01 > JAFGHX01 > JAFGHX01. Next base: position 7,874 of record JAFGHX010000458.1, on the reverse strand, counting down.
TGGTGGGCCTATCGTCGGCTATAGCATTTTTGTTCTTTTGCATTGGGAGGAAGCGGCCGTCTCTTGGCGGCTGAAGCCTCTTCTCTACGGGGCCGGGGGTTCCCAAAACACACCGCCGGACACACCACAGCAGGAATTCCTCGGCCCCACTCAAAATGTGCGGCATATCTGGGAAAAAACGGCGAAATGAGGCCTGTTTTTGGGGTGAAGCCGGAAAGGCTTTTGTTGACAGACAGGCCAAAATATGGTATAAAAAACGTGTGCGTGGGGGGCTATGAGGGAGTTCCCCCACGTTCCTGCCGAGCTAAGTCAAAGAGAGCTGTGAGTCACGAACCGGGGGAGGGGGGAGTGATGAAGACTCGCAGGCTCTCGCCAGGCGTTGTGCGGCATGCTGGAATCGGCCGCGCACCTGACCGCTTTATTCTTCGCGTCGCGCTGTCGTGTTTGACGGCGCTCATGTTTCTGGCCGCCGTGCAGGGCCAGGATGTTGGACCCGGCATTCCCGGCACGTATACCATCACGGCTACGGCCGGCCCGCACGGAATGGTCGTACCGCAAGGCAACATTGTGGTTGCCGAAGGCAGCGCGTTTGTCTTCGTGATCAATCCCGACGTCGGGCACCGCATTGCGGACGTCGCGGTCGACGGCGAGTCGGTTGGGCGCGTACCGATCTATGAGTTCAAGGACGTGCGTGCGGACCACACGCTGCAGGCGGTGTTCGCGCCTTACATCTACACGCTGGACATCATTTCACGCTGGGACTCGCCGGTACCGGAACCGGGCACGCATTTCCTGGCGTACGGCACGGTGGTGAACTGCATCGTCACCGAGTCGCCGGTGGTGGAGGGCGACGTGGCGTATGTGTGCACGGGATGGAGCGGGTCCGGCAGCGCGCCGCTGACCGGGACCGGGCTGGAGACCGGTCCTTTCGTTTTCACGGGGCCTTCGCGCGTGAAGTGGTTGTGGGAGACGACCTATCGGCTCACGCTCGCGGCGGGAGAGGGCGGGACCGTCAGCGGCGAGGCCGGCTGGCTGACGGCCGGCGCCGAGACGACCGTCGCGGCCACGGCCGGGGCCGGTTATCGGTTCCTGCACTGGACCGGCGACGTGCCGGCCGGGCAGGAGACGGCGAACCCGCTGACGCTGACCATGGATCAGCCCCGGTCCCTCGCCGCCGAGTTCGAGGCGCTCACGTTCTCGATCGTCGCCTCCGCCGGACCTGAAGGAACCATTCAACCCGCGGGTACGCTGACCGTGGCGTACGGCGCGTCGGCCTCCTATGTGGTCGCGGCCGGCGACGGGTTCCGAATCGCTGACGTGCTCGTTGACGGTGCGTCGGTCGGGGCGGTCGGCACCTACACCTTCACCGACGTACAGGCTGACCACACGATCCACGCCGCGTTCAGACGCGATCGCGTCCCCATGAACGATTTCGACGGCGACGGCAGAACGGATTTCGCGGTGTATGACGAAGATGCCGGGCGTTGGTACCTGCTGCAGTCCACCGAGGGGTTCGCCGTCGTCAAGTTCGGGAAGAAGGGCATGGTGCCCGTGCCGGCCGACTACGACGGGGACGGGCGTACCGACGCCGCGCTCTTTGAGCCCGGGCCCGGCCTATGGTACATCAAGGAGTCGTCGGGCAAGTTGCGCGTCGAGCAGTTCGGTTGGTGGGCCCCCGTTCCCGTGCCGGCCGACTATGACGGCGACGGCAAGGCCGATCTGGCCATGTACTCGGCAAGAGAGGCTACGTGGTATCTGCTCCAGTCGACGGCCGGTTTCGCAAAGGTCGAACTGGGCTGCCGCTTCGGCGTGCCCGTACCCGGCGACTATGACGGCGACGGGCTCAGCGACATGGCCGTCTACTCGCGAAACGGCGTGTGGTATCTGCTCCTCTCCAGCGCCGGCCTCGACGTGCGCGGCTCCGGCTGGTTCGGGCTGACCCCCGTCCCGGAAGACTACGACGGTGACGGCCTGACCGATCCGGCCGTCTATTCCGGCAGGGGCGAATGGCAGTTCTGGCTCAGCAACGATACCGTCGCGGAAGCGCAACTGGGCGGGTGCGGCGCGGTGCCTGTGCCCGGCGACTACGATGGGGACGGCGCCGCGGACGTCGCCGTCTACCAGCGTAAGACCGGCGTCTGGTACGTCGAACTCTCCGGCTCCGGCGAACCGCTCGAGCAACAGTTCGGCTCCAAGAACATGGTCCCGTGCTGGCCGGAACCCGTCAGGCCGCTCCTCTCCTTCCATGCCGCGCGCGCCGCCTGGCACGCGCGCGGCTGCAAGCCCGACAAGCCGTGGCAGAAGTGGAAGAAGAAGTAGCCCGGCGGCCGTTCATCTTCGACGTCGCGGTCTCGATCAACGTTCAGCCTCACCGTCCTAATCTCTCTCGTCATCATGCGCCCGTCGTGGTAGGATGACCCCGGTTCGAGTGAACCGGCTCGCCGGCCGCCGTCGCATTGCGGCGTCTCGATGCGGTGCAGCGGAGCGCCGCGTCCGGCTCGCGGCGAGTTGACGAACCCCGGTTCACGGCGAGGGGCGCACGATGCTGCAATGGACCCAGCTACACAACGGCGTCTGGTCCGCCCGGATCGGGCCGGCGCCCGAACCGGACCTGTTGAAAGCGGCCGGCGTCGCGCCGCAGGCCGAAGCGCTCGCCGCGCTGCCCGCCGCGCCTTTTCCCTTCGAGCCGGGCGCCGTCACTGTCGCCGAATCCGGCGACCGCGTGGTCGCGAGCGTCCCGGTCGATCCCGCGGAAACGCTCTATGGCCTCGGCCTCAATTTCACCAGCCTCGAGATCCAGCGGAGCGTCCGGCACCTGCACGTCGATCACTTCGGGGGGAAGGACAACGGGCGCACGCATGCGCCCGTCCCGTTCTATGTATCCGGCAAGGGATACGGCCTCTTCGTCAACGTCGCCCGGTACGTCTCCGTGTATGCCGGCGTCACGCATCGGCGCGAGGCGCACCCGCCCGTTGTCGATCGGAACACCTCGCCCGAGTGGCGCGCCGTGCAGCCGGGCCGGACCGTGGACTTCGTCATGCCCGCGGCCGGTTTCGAGATTCTCGTCTTTGCCGGGCCAACCCCGTTGCTGGCGGTCCAGCGCTTCAATCTCTATTGCGGCGGCGGTTGTCTCCCGCCGAAATGGGGGCTCGGGTTCTGGCATCGCGTGCCCACGCGTTACACCGCCGAACAGGTCGGAAAGGAGATTGCCGAGTTCGACGCGCAGGGCTTTCCGCTCGACGTGGTCGGGCTGGAACCCGGCTGGCACAGCGCCTCGTACCCGACCACCTACGAGTGGAGCGCCGAGCGTTTTCCGGACCCGGCCGGATTCGTCGGCGTGCTGCTGGCGGCCGGCATCCGCGTGAACCTGTGGGAGAACCCGTTCGTCGCGCCCGACTCGCCGCTCGCGCGCGAACTCGGCGCGCGGTGCGGCACGCATACCGGCGGCTGGGGCGGGCTCGTGCCGGACCTGCTCCTGCCCGAAGCGCGTGCGATCATGGCCGCCCAGCACGAACGCGAGCACGTCGCGCTCGGCGTGAGCGGCTACAAGCTCGACGAGTGCGACGGGATCGACCCCTGGCTCTGGCCCGACCACGCCGAGTTTCCGTCCGGCGCCACAGGCGAGGAGATCCGGCAGGTCTACGGCGTGCTCTACCAACGCATGACAACGGAGCTGTTCCGCAAGCGCAACCTCCGCACATACGGATTGGTCCGCGCTTCGAACGCGGGCGCCGTCTCCATGCCGTACGTCCTGTATAACGATTCCTACAGCCACGAGCAGTTCATCACCGCGCTCTGCTCGGCCGGGTTCTGCGGCCTGCTCTGGACACCCGAAGTGCGCGGCTCCAAGACCGCCGAGGAATGGCTCCGGCGCATGCAAGCGGTGTGCTTTTCGCCCATGGCCATGATTAACGCCTGGGCGTCCGGCACCAAACCCTGGACGTTTGCGGCGGTCGCCGAACCCGTACGCGAGGCGATGCGGCTGCGCATGCGGCTGATCCCCTACCTCTACTCCGCCTTCGCCCGGTATCGGTTCGAAGGCATCCCGCCCTTCCGGGCCATGGCGCTGGAGCCGGGATTCCACGCGGCAACGGGCGATGCGGGCCAGGGCGAACTCGACGACACGGAGAACCCCTACAGCATCGCGGAGCGGCACGACGTGAAAGACCAGTTCATGATGGGCGACTCGCTGCTCGTCGCGCCGCTGTTCGCCGGGCAGGCCGGGCGCGACGTCGTGCTGCCGGCGGGCAAGTGGTACGATTTCCACTCCGGCGAATGCGTGGGGGCCGGCACCGTCCGTGTGACGGCTGAGCCGGCAAGGATCCCGCTGTTCGTGCGCGACGGCGGCCTCATCCCGCTGATGCCCGCCTGCGAGCGGGTCCCACCCCCCGAAGCACGCGTCGTGCTGGAAGTCCGGCACTACGGCGAACGCGACGGCACGTTCCGGCTCTACGACGATGACGGGACCAGCCACGACTACGAACGCGGCGCGTACTGCTGGTGGCAACTCGAGGCCAGACTGGCCGACGGCAGACTCGAGGGCACGGCCGCACCGCTCGGCCCGCACGAGCCGTTCGCCTACGAACGGATGACCTGGCGGCAGATGAACGGGCAGCACGGGTAGATCGGGAGCCGGCCGCCGCTTGTTCCGCGTACCGGCCGCGTGCGGTTCGCCCGGCTCGCGCTCACCGGGCCGTCCCGTCGATTCGGCGCGGTGCCCATTCCCGGGTGTCGATGACCATGCCGTCCTGGTCAATCGCCTTCATTACGCAGCGGTCCGGCGTCACCGTAAACACACAGAAGTGGCGTTTGCCCACCAGCACTCTCGAGTCCGGGTTCTCGGCCTCACGCCGATCGTCGCGCCCGCCGCCGGCGCCCGCGGCGCCGGTCACAATGACTGTCGGCCCGCCGGGCGGCTCCGAGCGCTCGTACTGGTGCTCATGGCCGGAGAGCATAGCCGTCACGCCGTGCTTCCGCAGCGTCGGCAGCAGGCGATTCGAGGACCCCACATTGCCGTACTTGCCCGAATTGCGTGCGGGCCAATGGGTCGCCACGAAGATGTACGGCGCGCGCGACGGCGCGAGAATCGCATCGAGGACCTGTGCGTGTGTCTCGGTGCTCAGCCGCCGGTTCGAATGCGGCGCCGCCAGATGCACCAACCCGATTTCCTGGTTCAGATGAGGCTCCTCCGCGCTGGGCTGAATGAAGAACTGCGTGGTGAGCGGCGAGCCGCGCTCGTGGTTGCCGGCCACCACGTAGAACGGCGTGGTGGCCATCAGCTCGCTTGCCGGCGCCAGGAAGGTGGCGTCCCACAACGGATCGACACGCCCGTCAAACACCATGTCGCCCGTGAAGACGACAAACCGCGGCTGATGCGCCAGCACCAGCGCGGCGATCCGCTGCCAGTGCCTCGCCACCGAGCGCGAGTCGCCCATCGCCACGAACGTGAGCGGGCCGCGTTCCGGAAAGGTCCGCACCGTGTAGGGGCCCGCCCTCACCCGAGGACCGCCCGGCAGGGCCGCCGTCAGGCGGTAGGCGTATGGCGTGTCCGGCGCCAGCCGCTCGGCTCTGAACCGATGCTCCCGGCCGGGCCCGGAGCGATACGTGCGGCCGCCGACCTCCAAGGCCACCTCGGCCGGCATGTTCACCCGGCAGAAGACGGTAAACGCGTCGTGCGACGCGCAACCCAGGACCGGGCCCGTCTGGAACGCCAGTGCGCCGGGCAGCAACCCGCGCAGGGCGGGCGACTCGCCAATGCCGCGATATCCCAGCCCGCCGACCGCGGGATTGTACGGATAGCCTGTGATCGCCGAACGCACAGACCGGTTCGGTTGGCTGCCGCCCATCGGCACGGAAACGAACGTCGGCACAAAGCGGACCACGCCCGCCGCGTTGGTCAGCGCCGAGACATCCAGCCGCCAGCTGCCCGTCAGAACATTCGGGCCCGGTCTCAGCAGCGCAGGTGAGACCCCGCGAACGGTTGTGTACACGATCGCTTCTCGCTCGGCCGGTATCTCCGCGGCATTCAGCTCGTAACAGCCGCCCGGAAACCCGTCGATCTCCAGCGCAACGAACGGCGATGGGTCCGGAACGCGGAAGCTGACGCGCACAAAGACCCGGTGCGGGCCCGTGGCCGTAAACGCCACACGCTCGCCCCAGGTCGGCTCGGCTTCACCCGCCGCCACGGCGAACCGGGCCTCGGCGTTCGCGAGCAGATCAACCGCAACGCAATCGGCCGACTCCGCCGCGGCAGCAGGGCCGTCCCCCGCCAGCACAGCGCCAACGCTTGCCATCCCCGCCACGAGACCCAGAAGACGATTCAAGGCCATTCGCCGCTCCCCTCCCCGCCCGCGGCCACGCACCCCAATGCTGCGGGCCGGCTACAGATCCTCGATCGGGCTGCGCACGGCCAGCCCGCTCTGCTCCAGCACATGCGTGTAGATCTGCGTCGTGGCCAGGTCCTTGTGCCCGAGCAGATCCTGCACCCGCCGAATGTCGTATTTCGCCTCCAACAGATGGGTGGCAAACGAATGGCGCAGTGTATGCACGCTCGCGCGCTTCTGCAGATCCGCAGCCGAGACCGCCTGCTTCACCGCGCCCTGCAGCGTGCGCTGCAGGACATGATGCCGGCGCACCACCCCCGTACGGGGGTCCACGCTCAGGTTCTCCGACGGAAACACATACTGCCAGCGCCATTCCCGGCCCGCGTTCGGGTACTTGCCCCCCAGCGCGTACGGAAGATGCACCTCGCCGTAGCCCACGGCCAGGTCCTGCTCGTGCAGCGCCTTCACCGCCTGCAAGTGCGCGCGGAGCGGCTCGTGCAGCTTGCCCGGCAGCAGCGTCACCCGGTCCTTCTCGCCTTTGCCGGACCGGACGATCAGGCATTGCCGCTCGAAGTCCAGGTCCTGCACGCGCAGCCGCACGCATTCGCTCACGCGGATGCCTGACGCATAGATCAACCGCACGGCCAGCCGGTGTCTTTCGGGCACGTGGTTCAGCAGCCGTTTCACTTCCGGCTTCGTCAACACGACGGGGATCTTCCGCCGGTACTTGGCCCGCAACGTGTTGCGCAAATCGCCCAGTTCCCGCCCGAGAATGTCGCGATACAGGAAGAGCAGCGCGTTGAACGCCTGGTTCTGCGTCGACGCGCTCACCTTGCCATCGATCGCCAGATGGGTCAGGTACCGCTTCGCGGCGGCAGGCTCAAGCTCGCCCGGCCGGGTTTCACCGCAAAATGCCGCAAAACGCCGGATCCAGCCCCCGTACGTCTGCTCCGTGCGGTAGGCATAGTGCCTGACGCGCAGGATCTCACGCAGCCGACGCAGCACCTCGTCCCAGGTCTGCGGCGCCCGCGAAGGTTCGCTCCGGGCCGCCGCTTCGGGTTTCGACGCGAAAAACGGCTTGCCCAGAAACTCGTCAAAAAAGAATACCACGCTCTGCGATGCCTGCTGAACCTGCCACGCTTCCCGGTGCTCCTCTTCAACCAACCGCGCGACAAACCCATTCAGGTCCGCCTCGCGCACCTCGTCCCAGTCCTTCGTCCCGATAAACCCAAGGAAACGGTTCAACCAGTACACGAAGAACCGCGTCTTCTCCGAAGGGATTCCCTTTACTTCAGCTAGAAACCTGCTATAGTCCGTCTGTGTCTGCTCTTCCATCCGGCACCTTGCTATGCATTATGCGAAAGGAGTAAAGCGCAGGTCAAGGTGATTTTATTGAGCTGTTTAGGGATCGAGAAGTGAGATTTTTGGGTTGTTTGTTGTTTTACGAATGTTCATCTAGTAATAGTTCGGCTGGAAGATGGATCCGGAAATCGTCGTCCGTAATCGTCGCGCGTAATCGTCGACCGAATCCGTAGCGCCCGATCGTGACCG
>JAFGHX010000457.1 GCA_016929905.1 Kiritimatiellia bacterium | reverse complement strand
GTCCGGCCGGTTATGATCTGGCTGCTCTACAACGTGGTGTTCGGCTTCTGCTTCGTGCTGATGCTGCCCTATTTCCTGTTTCGTATGTGGCGGCGGGGCGGGTACCGGCGCGACTTTCTCCAGCGGCTGGGGCTGTACCGGCCGGAGGTTCGGGCCGCGCTGGCGCAGCGCCCGCGCGTATGGGTGCATGCCGTAAGCGTGGGCGAGGTGTACGTCGCGTTGCGCGTTGTGGCCGAACTGCGCGCGCGGCGGGCGGACCTGGCCTTCACGCTGACGACCACGACGTCGACCGGACACAGCGTCGCCGCGGCCAGGCTGCACCGGGACGACGTGCTTCTGTACTTCCCCGTGGACTTTCCCGGCGTCGTGAGACGCGCGTTGAAGGCCGTGCGGCCCGTGGCAATCGTGCTCACCGAATGCGAATTGTGGCCGAACCTGATCCGCCTCGCACGCGCGGCGGGTGTGCCGGTCGTTCTGGTCAACGGCCGGCTGTCCGAGTCGTCCTACAACGGATACCGCAAGGTGCGGCCGTTTCTCAGCCGCGCGCTGGGCCACATGGATCTGCTGCTTGTGCAGGAACAGATTTACGCGGAACGCTTTCTGAGCCTGGGTGCGGCGCCGGCGCGGCTGAAGGTCATGGGGACCGCCAAGTACGACGTGGCGGAATATGACCCGGCCGGCGAAGCGAAGGCGCAGCAGGTGCTCGAGTCGGCCGGGATCGGGCCCGACGACCTGCTTCTTGTCGGCGGGTCTACGTGGCCCGGCGAAGAGGCGGTCCTGATGCAGGTCTATCGCGCCCTCAAGCCGGCGTTCGCCTCCCTGCGGCTGGCATTGGTGCCGCGCCACGCCGAGCGGGCCGATGCGATAGCGCGCGATATAGAAAGGCGGCACTTTCGCGCCGTGCGCAGGCGCGAACTGGACGCCCGGTCAACTCGCCCCCGGGAGGCGCCCGACGTGCTGCTGGTGGACACGACTGGCGAACTGCGCAACTTCTACGGGCGGGCGGCGGTAATCTTCGTGGGGAAAAGCCTGACCCATCACGGCGGCCAGAACGTCGTGGAACCCGCCCTTTGCGGGAAGCCCGTCATCGTCGGCCCGTACACGGAAAATTTCGCCTCGGTCGTCCAGGATTTCCTGCAGGCCGACGCGCTGTTCCAGGTCCCGGATGCCGAAACGCTCGAGCGCACCATCCGCATGCTGCTCGAGAACCCGGCCCAGCGCCTCAGCGTGGGGGAGCGCGCCCGGCAAGTGGTGACGGACAAGCGGGGCGCCGTTCGGGCCAGCGTGGACCTGATCGAGGGGCTTCTGATGTGAAATTGGAAACTGGAAACTGGAAACTGGAAACTCGAAACTGGAAACTGGAAACTGGTTATGGAGGCCCTGATCCTGTCTCGTTTCGCCGCTCCTCCTTGAGGAACACACGGAACCAATTCCAGTTTCTAGTTTCCAGTTTCCAGTTTCTAGGTTGACATCAGACCCGCGGCGCGTTGCTCCAGAGCCGCTCCAGCGCATAATAGGCGCGGACATCCCGTGAGAAGAGGTGCACGACGAAATCGATGTAGTCGATGGCCAGCCAGCCGCTTTCGGGCGCGCCGGCTTTTCGGAACGGATGCAGGCCGTACGGCTTCATTCCCGCATGCACCGCCTGCTGCAGGGCCTTGAGGTGCAGCGCACTGAGGCCAGACGCGATGATGTAGTAATCCGTAACCGCGGACAGTTCGCGGACGTCCAGAACGACGACGTCCTGCGCCTTCTTCGCCCATAACGCCTCTCTCGCGGCGCCTAGCAACTCAAGCGTGTTCGGTTCCATCCCTGCGGCTAGCCCTGATACAGCGCGTGCTCCGTAATATACATCTCCACACCGGGGTGCACGAGATAACGAATGCGCATGCCTTCGGCGATTCTGTAGCGAATGTCGGAAGACGAAATGTTCACGGTGTGCCCGGCGGCCAAATTCTTCAACAGGCGGTCCGGCCAGGGCGCCTTCAGGCCCATGGACGCCCGGGCCTTCGCGTCCATGTCGAAGCCCGGCCGGGCGATGACGCCGAATTCACACAGGTCGAGCAGGATGGCGATGTCTTTCCACGTGTGCAATTCGGGCAGGGTGTCGGACCCGACGATGAAGACCAGCCCGGCTCCGCGATAGAGCTGGCGCAGTCTTCTGATCGTGTCGACCGAGTACGATGCGCCGCGCCGCCTGGCTTCGATGTCGGAGATTTCGAAACGCACGTCGCCCGCAATGGCCGTCTCCAGCATGGCCAGGCGGTGCTTGACCGGAAGCAGAGCAGGCGACACGGGTTTGTGGGGCGGAATACCGCAGGGCACGAAGAGGACCTTGGACAGGCCGAACTGTTCAAGCGCGTCCTGGGCGAGTATGAGGTGCCCCATATGGACGGGATTGAACGTGCCGCCGAGTACGCCGATCTTGGTCTGCAAGTATGCCTTCCTGTGCCGCGCGTTCGGAAAAATGGCTTCTCGCACGCCGGCGCCAGTATTACCCGATTTTCCGGCCTTGCGCAAACGAAAAACCGGAACGCGCGGCTTCGTCCTTGCCAATGCCGCCCGGCTTGGGTAACATCCCGGGTCAATCAGCCGGTAAACGGGAGGCAACAGGAGAGGACTATGTCGGCCATTGTGGATGTGACGGGCAGGGAGATTCTGGATTCGAGGGGCAACCCCACGATTGAAGTGGAGGTGGAACTGGAATGCGGCACCGTGGAGCGCGCGGCGGTCCCCTCGGGCGCGAGTACGGGCATGAACGAAGCCGTCGAGCTGCGGGACGGCCAGAAGAGCCGTTACAATGGGAAGGGCGTGCTCAAGGCCGTGCGGAATGTCAATGACGCGATCGGGCCCGAACTGATCGGTTTCGACGCCTTGGACCAGACAGGCGTGGACCAGGCGCTCATCGCGCTCGACGGGACCGCGACGAAGAAGAAGCTGGGTGCAAACGCCATTCTGGGCGTTTCCCTGGCTGTGGCGAAGGCCGCGGCCTCCTGCGTCGGACTGCCGCTGTTCCGGTACATCGGGGGGACCCATGCGACCGTACTGCCGGTACCGATGATGAACATTCTCAACGGCGGCGCGCATTCCGATGCGCCGGTGGACATCCAGGAGTTCATGATCATGCCGAAGGGGGCGCCCTGCTTCGCGGAAGCCTTGCGAATGGGGGCCGAGGTGTTTCATGCCCTGAAGAGAGTCTTGAAGCAGATGGGCCTCAGCACCGCCGTCGGCGACGAAGGCGGCTTCGCGCCCGGGCTGAAGAGCAACACCCAGGCGCTCGACGTGATCATGCAGGCGATCAAAGCGGCGGGGTACCGCGCCGGGAAGGATATCTTCATTGCCATCGATTCGGCCGCCAGTGAGTTCTATGACGCCCGCAAGAAACGGTACGTGTTCAAGAAGAGCGACCGCTCCCAGCGTACGGCCGAAGAGATGGCCGATTTCTACGGACGATGGATCCGGAGGTACCCGATCATCAGCATTGAAGACGGCCTGGCCGAAGGCGATTGGACCGGCTGGCGGAAGCTGACCGAAAAACTCGGCAAGAAAGTGCAGTTGGTGGGCGACGACCTGTTCGTGACCAACACCAAGTTCCTCGCCAGAGGCATCAAGACGGGCGTGGCCAACTCGATCCTGATCAAAGTGAATCAGATCGGGACCCTGACGGAAACGCTGAACGCGATCCAAATGGCGAACAGGGCCGGCTATACGGCAGTCGTGAGTCATCGATCCGGCGAGACGGAAGACACGACCATTTCGGACATAGCGGTGGCCACCAACGCAGGCCAGATCAAGACCGGCTCCCTTTGCCGCACGGATCGGATCTGCAAGTACAACCAGTTACTGCGCATAGAGGAAGAGCTGGGAGGCAGCGCGGTCTATGGCGGCGTCTTATAAGAAACGGAAGGGGCCGGACGGCGTTCGGCGGACGAGTTGGGACCTGGTCTACCGGTTTTCCTGGGTCGGGATTGCCCTGCTGTTCGTCGCCGGTACGGTCTGTTTCTTCGTGCCGCAAATCCGCCGCTGTGTGAGCCTGCAGAGGCAGATCGCCTGGGAGCGGGAGGAAGTCAAGTCCGTGGAGGCGAAGATCAAAGACCTGAAGTTGAAGCAGATTCGTGTCTACTCGGACCCTGATTTCCTCGAACAGATTGCCCGCGAAGAGCTGGGTTGGACCAAGCCCGGCGAGACGGTGTTCCGGTTTCCCCGGCACCGGAGCGAGGCTTCCGGTCACTAGCCTGATCTATGCATCAGGATCTACTGCGAGCGCGGATATGGCGGCATCTAAAGGGTTCCGCGGCGGCGGCCGACCGCGCTTTCAGCGCGGCAAGCCTCAGCCCTTGCCACGCCGAAGGCGTAGTGTCTTGACACGCCCTCGCCCGCCCGCCGCCGCGCGCCCCTTGATCGGCCGCCATCTCAGCGCTCTCGCTACGAAGTTGATGAATAGATCCGTCTGATTCGTTTCGTTTCGCGAAACCGGATATGTCTTTGTTGGGAATGGTAATAGGATCCAAGCTTTGTCGAAAATCCGCGGGATGAAGGTCGAACGTCGAGTAAGTTCCCGAGTAAGTTCTCGAGCAAGTTCTCGAGTGAGTTTGAAACGATGCGCTTCTTACGCTGCCTGTGCGTGGTGTCTGCCCTGCTCGCCGGCGGGTGCCTCAAGATCGACCATGACTTGACGCTCCGCGCGGACGGCTCCGGCGAATTGCGCCTGTCCTACGGCATGGCCCAGGAACGGCTGGACAGCCTGGCGGTCATGCGGGTTCTGGACCGGCTGACGCCCGCACCGGCCGCCGGCGAAGAGGCGGAGGCATGGCCGCCGGTGCTGCAGGTGTTCCATGACACCGAGGAACAGATCAGAGCGCAGTTTGAGGCCCGCGAGGCGCCGGGCGTGGTGGTGGAGGAGATCACCCGGCGGACACGCGACACCTGGCAATATGTCGTGGTGAAGCTGCGGTTCAGCGACGTGCGGGAATTGAACGCGCTGCCGTGTCTGGCCGGGAACGGGATCGCACTGCAGCGAAACGGGAACGGCGATTGGGCCTTGACGTTCGCATACGGTGGCGCTCGAGTGGAGCTGCCCGAAGACGGGTCGGATCCCGACCCGCGCAAACTCGCGATGGCCCTCATCGCCGGGTTCCGGCTGGAAACGCGAATCACGGTTCCGGGTCGTATCGTCGAAACCGATGCGGGCAAAACGAACGGCCAGACGGCCGTCTGGATATTCGATCATGACGCGGATTTCGCGGCGTTGAAAGACCTCCCGACGCGCACGTTCCGGCTTGTGTTTGAGGGCCGTGACGTGACGCTGTCGCCCCGGACGGGGGAGTAGGAGCTGTCTGCGCCCGCCCGCGCGGGGCGGGCCCCTTCGGTTGCGCGTCGAGCCCACCTTGCCCGATTCACGCCGGGCCGCACTCAGGACCGGGCGTGCGGGTCGTTTCCATCCGGCGCGGCAGCCGCGCGGAGGAACGCACCCCATTGCGCCCAGGCGGCGGCCAGCGCCCGCGCCCGGTGCGATATCCGATTCTTGAGTTCGGGCTCCAACTCCCCGAAGGTTCGGGTGTATCCATCGGGCACAAACAGAGGGTCATAGCCGAATCCACGCGCACCGCGACACGCGCGCGCAATGCGGCCCCGGCACCGGCCCGAGACGCTACAGGCTTTGCCGTCCGGGCCGGCGAGCGCCAGTACGCATTCGAAGTGGGCGGTACGCTCGCCGGTGTCGCCCAGCGCGGCAAGCAGTTTGCGGTTGTTCGCGGCGTCATTGCAGGGCTCGCCGGCGTAACGTGCCGAGATCACGCCGGGCAGGCCGCCGAGCGCATCGACAACCAGTCCCGAGTCGTCGGCAAGCGTCCACTCCTTCGTGCACCGGGCCAGGACCACGGCCTTCTTCTTCGCATTCTCCTCGAATGTCGCGCCGTCCTCTTCCACTTCTGGCAGACCGGGGTAGTCCTCTGTCGTGACGAAGTCCAGCGATCGGCACACGAATATAGCCCGGATTTCCGCCACCTTATGCCGGTTCCGGCTGGCGATCAACAGCTTCATGGCCGCTCCTGCGCTATTCGCCCGCCCGCACGCGCAGGCGCGAGGCCTGCTCCGCGGTGTCCAGCCACAGCGAGCAGGTCTTGACCGCGCCGGCGTATCGGATCCAGTCTTTCGCCCGTTGCACGTCCTGCCGCACCTGTTTGCTGGAGGTCGCGTCCTGCAGACTGAGTACAAGCGCGTAGATATCCAAAGCCCGTGCAACCGTCTCGCCCGCGCGCGGGATGTCGACCCAGCCGTAAGCCGCCGCGCCGTGTTCGCACAGCCTCCGGCGCCAGGCACTCGGTTCAACGCGGTCCTGTTCCTCCCCGTTCGTCCGGGCGAGAATGGCCAGGAGCGCCTTGGCGTTGCTCGACACAATGAGCCAGTTGTCGGATACCGCGTAGCCCGCTCGGTCCTCAATGGGGCAATCGGCGTAGACGTTGTTGGCCGTGCTCTCCACGACGGCGGCAAGATAGCGGTCGCCAACCGAAACGGTCTTGGGGACCAGCCCGAGGCGCCAGTCGGCGTTCAGCCTGTCCAGGAGCCGGAGTGCCCGGGACAGGCCGTCCTTGCGGCTGGCGGTATTGACGCCGGCCATGAGCGTCGGGACCTTCAGCGGGATGACATGGAGATGGAAGCTTCCCGTGTGGGGGCCGCCGAACAATGCGACGAAGGCGCACGCGGCCGCCTGTTCGCCGTCCGGCGTCCTCAGCACCTCCTCCAGAATCCGGCCCGCCGGCCACGACACGAGCCGGGGACAGAACGTGTCGATGTAGGCGGGCGGGAACAGGCAGATGGCCTCCGGCGTGTCACCCAGGATTCGGTCCAGTTCGGCGAGCGAGGGCTGTTGGCCCATGTGCGGGGCCGGAGGCAGGCCGCAGTCCGCGTAGGCGTTGACGTACACCGCATTCTGTGCCAGGCGTTCCAGCTCGACATCCAGAAAGGGAGGCAGGCACAGGTGCGGCGCTCCGGGCCCGGGCCCGAAATTCAGCCAGCCGCGGTCGGGCGGCCCGGTGCGGTCATGGAGCCTGCTTGCGGCCAGAGTTCCGGCCGCGCGCGCGGAGGGAACCGACGCACGCCGCTCGGCGACGTCCACCAGAAAGCGTGCGGCCGTCGGGTTCTCGGAGAGACATCCCAGCAGGATGCCCTCTTCGATGGCGAAGGAGAGCGTCGCGTTCGCCCGGTTCGTGCCCGTTGTTGCGAGGTGCCACACGAACCGGCCGTCCCGGCAGCGGAACGGCTGCAGATCGGGCAGCAGGTCCAGGGCGAGCTGCCAGCGCAGCCGCTGGCTCCAGCCGCCGATCCAACTGGCAAACACCCAGGCCGGCTGGCCGGAGAACCCGAGCGCGGGCACGTAGGCCACGACGGATTCATGCGCCAGCAACCGGCGCAGCCAGGCCTGCACGGCCTTGTCGCGCAGTGTCTTCTGCGCCTCCCGCACGTCCACGCCTCCGGCCGTGAGCAAGGCTTGAACGAGCGTGTTTTCGACCAGCGCGGGAGCCCGGCCGCCGAGGTTGCGGTGCTCGCTGACCAGGACCGCGTTGGCGGGGATGGCATCGTAGAGGCGGCCGGGCTCGTGCGGCACCGAGAGGGTCCACCAGACTGTGCCGGCGATGAGAAGCGCCAGGAGCAGGGCGAACGCGGCCTGTCCTTTTCGGCGCACAGGTTGAGACCCGTCGGCATTACTCATCATCGTTTCTCGAAGGCGGCGCGCCGATATCCAGAGAGCCGACGAGGTCCTCGACGCGGGCGATACCATGCGCGTTCAGGTAGCGCCTGATTCCCTCCGCGACCCGGACCGCCGTCATCGGATCGCCGAACGTGGCCGTTCCGACGGCGACGGCGGAAGCGCCGGCAATGATAAACTCCAGCGCGTCGTTCGCGTCCGTGATCCCGCCGATCCCGATGACCGGGATGGAAACCGCCTGCGCCGCCTGCCAGACCAGCCGCACGGCGATCGGGTGGATCGCCGGCCCGCTGAGGCCGCCTGTCACGTTGGCAAGCGCGGGGCGGCGGGTTTCAACGTCGATTACCATGGCCGGCACGGAGTTGATGAGGGAGACCGCATCGGCGCCGCACGCCTGGGCAAGCCGGGCAAAGGCGGCGACATCCGGGACATTGGGCGACAGTTTCGGGATCAGCGGAAGCCGAGTCCGCTCGCGCACGGCCGTGATGAGCTCGCGCGCCATGTCCGGATCGGTGCCGAACGCGATGCCGCCCGCCTTGATGTTGGGGCACGAGATGTTCAGCTCCAGGCCCGCGACGCCTTCGACGTCCTCAAAGCGAGCCGCGAGCTCGGCATAGTCCGCTATGCGAGTTCCCCAGATGTTCACGATAACGGGCACATCGAACTGCGCCAGGAACGGAAGGTAGTCCGCCGCAAACGCGTCAAACCCGGGGTTCTGCAAGCCGATCGCGTTGACCAGGCCGCACCGGACTTCCAGCAGACGGGGCGGCGGGTTGCCGGGGGCCGGTTCCAGACTGATCCCCTTCACCACCACGGCGCCGAGTTGGTTGAGATCAACCAGCTCCGCATACTCCGGGCCGTAGCCGAACGTGCCGGAAGCGACCATCACCGGGTTCTTCATCCGGATCCCGGCGATCGTGACAGAAAGGTCGGGCTTGGAGTCGGCCATGTTTCCGCGTGTCCCTCTACGTAAAGGAAGGGCGTCGCCAAACCGTGCGACAAAGCTTACGACAAAGCTTACGACAAAGAAACAGATTAGTGGTCATGGCGCGCGGTCATTCCCACAACACCCGGCTTGCCTCGAAAACGGGGCCGTCGCGACAGACCCGGGCCCACCGCCAGGCCGTGTCGGAGGTGCGGATCTTCAGAACACAGGCCAGGCAGGCGCCCATGCCGCAGCCCATATGCCGGTCCATCGACAACCACGCCCGCCATCCGCTTCTCACGGCCCGTTCGCCGACTGCCCTCAGCAGGCCGTCGGGGCCGCACACGAAGAATTCCGGTTCGGCCGCCGGCCGCTCCGCCGCGAGCCATGCGTCCAACGCGTCGGTCACCAGGCCCCGCCTGCCCCGCGACCCGTCCTCGGTCGTCACGCGCACGGGCCATTTTGCGGCCTCGAATTCCTCGACGCACAGCACATCGTCACGCGTCCTGCCGCCGACGAATAGCACCCCGGCCGGGGCCGTCCGTTGTGCGAGCAGATACAGGGGCGCCGCGCCGTAGCCGCCGGCGACGAGCACGGGAAATGTGCCCGGGCCGCCCTCGGGGAACCCGTTGCCGAGCGGGCCGATCAGGCTGAGCCGTTCTCCCGCGCGAATGGCGGTCATGGCCTGCGTGCCGCGGCCGACACGCTTGTACAGGATGGAAATGACGTCACGCTCGGCCCGGAAGACGCTGAAGGGGCGCCGCAGCACGGCATCGTCGAGGCGGGGGACCCGAAGGTGCACGAACTGGCCTGGCCGGACGTCGGCCGCGATACGCGGCGCCAGGAGAGAGAGGACGCTGTATTCGCCGCGCAACGGGCCGTGATCCAGTGCTTCCGCTGTCTCAAGATGCATTCGGCTTGTCCTGCCGCGGCTGGCGAGGACTCAGAATCATCACAATGCTGCGGCCCACTTTTTTCGGCGGCATGTCGGGCGTTCCCAGTTCTTCGCTGTCTCTCATCACGCGGTTCATGAGCTGAAAACCCAACTCCTGGTGGATATTCTCGCGGCCGCGGAAGAACAGCGATGTCTTGATCTTGTGGCCCTTCTCGAGGAATTCGTGGATGTGGCGCAGTTTGGTCTGGTAGTCATGCTCTTCCACATTGGCGTGGAACTTGACCTCCTTCAGCGAGGCCGCATGCTGGTGTTTGCGCGCCAGTTTCTGCTTTCGGCTCTGTTCGTAGCGGAATTTGCCGAAGTCCATGATCCGACAGACGGGAGGCCTGGCCGTTGGCGCGATTTCAACAAGATCCAGCCCCTTCTCCCGCGCCATGGTCAGGGCCTGCCGGGTCGGGATGACTCCGATCTGACTTCCATCCACATCCACACACCGCACTTCCGGTATGCGGATCTTCTCGTTCGTGCGAATGAACGTTCGAGCGGGCGCGCCCCTCTTCATGTAGGCCATACTCTATGTCCTCTTGGTTCGGGTTTCCTTACTCGCGACCTCTTGCAGAAGCCGGCTGACGAATGCGTCGATCGGCATGGCGCCGAGATTGCCCGCGAGGCGGCACCGGACGGACAGCGAGCCGGACTCGGCCTCTTTCGGCCCGAGCACAACCATGTAGGGCACCCGCTCCACCTGGGCGTCGCGGATCTTCGCGCCCACCTTCTCCGACCGCGTGTCCACCGTCACTCTGAACGCCTGCTCGCGCAGCTCGCGCGCGACCTCGTGCGCGCGGTCCATCTGCTTCTCCGTCAGCGGCAACACGCGAACCTGTTCAGGCGCCAGCCACAGCGGGAACGCCCCGCCGTAGTGTTCGACCAGCACGCCGAAGAACCGTTCCAGGCTGCCGAGCAGCGCGCGGTGCACCATGTAGGGGCGGTGCGGCTGCCCGTCCTGCGCCGTGTAGGTCATGTCGAACCGTTCGGGGATGTTGAAGTCGAACTGGATCGTGCTCATCTGCCATTCGCGCCCGATGGCGTCCTGGATCTTGAGATCGATCTTCGGCCCGTAGAAAGCGCCGCCGCCTTCGTCTATGCCGTAGGGAATCGAGCAGGCTTCCAGCGCCTTTTTCAGGGATTCCCGCGCCTGGTCCCAGCGCGCCTGTTCGCCGACGGCCTTGGCCGGGCGCGTGGAGAGATAAGCGGAGATGTGCTCGAAGCCGAACGCGCGCCACATGGCGAGGGCGAAGGTGACCGCCTCCCGCACTTCGCTTTCGATCTGTTCCGGGGTGCAGAAGATGTGCGCGTCATCCTGGGTGAACCCGCGCACGCGGAGCAGGCCGTGCAGGACCCCGGCCTTTTCGTAGCGGTAGACGGTGCCCAGTTCGGCCCAGCGCAGCGGCAGGTCCCGGTACGAACGCTTTCGCGACTTGTAGATCTGGATGTGGAACGGGCAGTTCATCGGCTTCACGAAGTAGTCTTCGCCGTCGATATCCATCGGCGCGTACATGCTCTCGCGGTAGAAGTCCAGGTGGCCCGAGGTCTCCCACAGGCGCGCGCGGCCGATGTGCGGCGTGTACAGGAATTCGTAGCCGCCGCGCAGGTGCTCCTGGCGCCAGAAGTCTTCGATCAGGTAGCGAACCGTCCCCGCTTTCGGGTGCCAGTGCACCAGGCCGGGGCCGACGCTTTCCTGAATGCTGAACAGGTCCAGCTCCTTGCCCAGCCGCCGGTGATCGCGCTGCTTCGCCTCGTCCAGTTGCCGGAGAAACGCGTCCAGTTCCTTTTGCGACGCCGCCGCCGTGCCGTACAACCGCTGGAGCATCGGGTTCGTCTCGATCCCGCGGTAGTAGGAGCCCGCGACCGAGAGCAGTTTGAAGGCGGGGATCTGCCCCGTACTGGCCAGGTGGGGGCCCCGGCACAGATCCACGAAAGAGCCGGACCGATAGAGCGTGATCTCGGCCCCGTCGGGAATGTCCGCGAGCCGCTCCAGCTTGAACGTCTGCCCGCTCTTGCCGAACAACTCCCGCGCCTCCGCGCGCGTCACGGCCACACGTTCGAACGGGTGGTTCTCGGCGATCAGGCGCTGCATCTCCTCTTCGATGCGCGCGAAGTCTTCCGGCGTGAACCGGTGCGGTAAGTCGAAGTCGTAGTAGAAGCCGCTGTCCGTGGAGGGGCCGATATCGAGCTTGACGTTCTCGAACAACCTGCAGACTGCCGCCGCCATCACGTGTGCCGTACTGTGGCGGAGTGACTCCAAATCCAATTGCGTCTCTCCTGTCATAGGTTCCAGCAAAGCCGAAGTACCATATAGGCTTGCGGAACGTTTGTCAACCCACGTTCTGCGCAGGATTGACGGCCGGTTGCGGCGAATCCCGCATTTAGAACACGGCGCTCAGGCCCGCCGTTGCCCGCCCTTGCGTGCTGTCCAGGCGGTGGGCGATGCGCCACGCCTCCTGAGGGAGCGTCTGGTCGTCCGCCGCATAGACGGCGCAGCGCGAGGGAGCCTGGCCCGTGGCGATGAACAGGGCGTCGAGGCCGGCGAAAAGGAAGAGGTGTTCCGTCAGGCGAACCCGCGCGTTGAGCCGGCCGCGCAGCGCCACGCCCCGTGCGTCGGTTCTGCACAGGATCCCGCGCAGGCGGTGGTCGTCTTCGTCCTCGGCCAGAACGAGCGGGGCGTAGGCCGCGCCGGCCTCGAGCGCGAGGCGGGCCCGGCGAAAGGCGGCGGTGGCCTCGAGGTAAGGGATGTGGTAGCGCGCGTCGTAGGTCAGCGCCGTCTCCTCGGGCGTCCCCTCGTAGTCGAACCCGGCAAGACCGCTCGGGGACCACTGGTGCACGTCGGTACACCGCCAGCCGAACGACTGGTACAGATAGCCGAGCCCTCCGCATACCGTCCACGCCTCGTGCCGCCGCAGCGCACGCCGGCAGACGAATTCCAGGGTGAAGGCGGCCAGTTCGGCGTCGCTTTCGGAGTAAAGGTCCAGCCGGCCCGGGACATCTTCTGACAACCAGTCCCAGTCCCGCATGGTGCCGGCATCGCGGCTGATGCTGGCGGCAAGCTCCGCTCCGAACGTCCAGAACCGGTGGAATCGGCCGCCGAGGCCGAGCAAGGCCATATCGGTTTCGAGCGGGAATTCGAGCCGGCTCAGCGGCCACCAGCCCGATGCGCCGACTTCGTAGGTGCTGTGCCCGGAAAGCCGGCACAGGCCGGCTTCAACGCGCCATGCCGGCGCTACGGCGGCGTCTTGCTCCGAGTCGCCCTGGGCCGGGCATGACTCCGCGGCCAGCCCGCAGACGGTCAGCGCCGCGCACAGCCGCGCCGCGGCTCTTGGCGTCGCACCTCTTGCTGTCCGGTTTGCCCGCACGCCGCACCGCCACAAACAAGAGGCGGCCGGCGCGTGCCGGCCGCCTCCGATGCCTCGACTCCAATACGCCAGATTTCCCGCTTCCCGGTTCGGGCCGCACTAGAACAGAAGGTTCGCGCCGACGCGCAGCATCCCCTGGGCGTAGTCTTCTTCAGTGGACAGGTCTGTGATGCCCATCGCTTGCAGAGCGTCCTGGTCGAAACTCATCCCGCCCCAGACGCCCGCATCGACGGAGACGGACTCTAGCGAGCCCTCGAGCGTAAGCATGGCGTAGCGGAATTCGGCGAAGAGTTCAAGTTGCTCCATCAGCCGATAAGCCGCCCCGAACAGAACATGGAATCCGATGCTGTTCTCCATGTCCAGATCCGCGTCGACGTCCACTTGGCTGATACCCCAGAACGTGCCGCCGAGGTCCACAGTCCCCGAGATATCCGCATCGAGGATGTAGTAACCGACTCCGCCGCCGGCATACAGCTTGACCCCGTCCATGACGGGCAGACTCGCAATGGCCGACAAGGCGATTTCTGTGGCCGTACCGTCCGGGGCCGCGCCGGCGCTGGCGCCGGGCAGGCCGAGTTCATTCATGAGGTCCTCGCTGGCGAGCGCGGACCACTCATCCGAACTCCTGCCGACGCTGAGCAGGACATCCACGCCGACGGGCAGGTTCAGCCCCATCAGCTCGTTCAGGTTCAGGCCCCCCTGCCGCCGTAGGCCAGGGAGTTGTCTTCGACGTCGCCTGCCATGGTGTAGCCGAGATACGCGCCGCCCTTCATGCCTTGGGCCTGGCACATCGCGGCACCCACCATTATGCACAGAGCAGCCACAATCCATCGGTTCACTTGTTGCTCCTCTCTCTTTGTTCCTTCCAACTGGCTCAGCGGGAACACCGGCGATCCGCGTCCCGCACCCGACACCCGGCAGGCGGGCCTGCCGGCACTCGTTGCGCTCGGTTCACCTCCTTCCGAGTATGGGTTCGCCCGACGCAGGCTTTCAGAGTCCCGCCCCGTTCCGCGGAGTCCGGACCGGGTCCATCCGGCGACAAGACGACGATTCTAAAGGTATTGGCGGGTTTTGCCAGCACAAAATCATGCGCGGATCGGCCCGGGGCACGGCCTGCCAAAGGAGTGGCTACAGCTCACAAAGATGGTATAGTGCGGCCTCAAGGAGACATAGTCCCGATCATTCTCTGGGGGGGGCGCACGTGAACGAACTGGAAGAAGGCACGAACTTGCAGCTTGATTTCGCGAAGTTGAAGAAGATAGCGGCGCTCGAGGTGGATGTGCTGCCCGTGGTGGTGCAGAATGCGGACACGGGCGAAGTCATTCTGTTGGCCTACGCGAACGAGGAAGCCCTGCAGGCGTCGGTCGCGGCGCGCTCGGCGGTGTTCTGGAGCACGTCGCGCAACGAGTTGTGGGAGAAAGGCCAATCGTCGGGCGAGACGTTCGCGCTCGTCGAGATACGGGTGAACTGCGAGCAGAACTCTCTGTTGTACAGGGTCCGACCCCGGCGCGGCGGGATCTGCCACACGAAGAACCGGCAGGGCGCACCCCGGAACTGTTTCTACCGCCGCATCCGCTTGGAGAGCCTGGCGCTCGAGAACCTGGACCCGTAGCGGGGCGCAGGTTCGCCGCGGGCGAACGCGCGCGGCGCCGGCCAACTTTTTGCTTTGATCGGGGTTGTCTCGTTTGATAGCCTCTGCATCCGCGAAGGCGGAGGGTTGCGCGCCATGAGGATCCTGTCCGGCATACAGCCGTCTGGCAAGCTGCACATCGGCAACTATTTCGGGATGATGAGACCCGCCCTGGAACTGCAGGAACAGGGCGAGGCCTTTTTGTTCATCGCCAACTATCATGCCCTGACGACGGTGGACAACCCGGCGGAGTTGCGGCGCGGCACGTTGGACGTGGCGCTGGACTTTCTGGCCTGCGGTCTGGACCCCGGGCGAACCGTCTTCTTCCGGCAGAGCGACGTGCCGGAAGTGACGGAGCTGACGTGGCTGCTCTCGATCGTCACGCCGATGGGCCTTCTGGAGCGCTGCCACTCGTACAAGGACAAGCTGGCGCGTGGCATCAAGCCGAACCACGGGCTGTTTGCCTATCCGGTCCTCATGGCGGCCGACATCCTCGCCTATCAGTCCCATCTCGTCCCGGTCGGGCGCGACCAGAAGCAGCACGTGGAAGTGACGCGCGATATTGCCCTGAAGTTCAACAATCAGTACGGCCCCGTCTTCACGATTCCCGACGTCTCGATTCGGGAATCGGTGGCCGTGGTGCCGGGCGTGGACGGGCAGAAGATGTCGAAATCCTACGACAACACGATCGAAATTTTCGGCGAGGAGAAGGCGACCCGTACGCGCATTATGCGGATGGTGACCGACAGCAAGACGGTTGAAGAGGCGAAAGACCCGGCGGAGTCCACCCTGTATGCGCTGTACGCGCTGTTCGTTGCGGAGGCCGAGCGCGAAGCGATGGCCGGCCGTTACCGGGCGGGCGGGCTGGGGTACGGGCAGGTGAAGAAGGAACTCTTCGCGGTGATGTGGGAGCACTTCGCGCCGATGCGGGCCCGGCGCGCGGAACTCGCGAAAGACCCGGGGTATGTGGAGTCCGTTCTGACGGACGGCGCCGCCCGGGCCCGCGCGGAGGCGCGCAAGACCGTTGACGCCGCCCGGCGCGCGGTGGGCGTCGTGTGACGGGCGGCCCCGTCCCTGAAAGGGCGATTGAGTTTCAACATGATTGGCCAAGACGACTACAAGATCCGGCTGGAAGTTTTCGAGGGCCCGCTCGACCTGTTGCTTTACCTGATCAAGAAGGAAGAGGTCGACATCTACGATATTCCGATCGAGCGCATTACCTCGCAGTACATGGAGTACCTGAACCTGATGCGGATGCTCGACCTGAACATTGCGGGCGAGTTCATCGTGATGGCCGCCACGCTCATGATGATCAAGAGCCGAATGCTGTTGCCCGTCGAACAGCGGCCGGAAGTCGAGGAAGAGGAAGAGGACGATCCGCGTTGGGACCTGGTGCGGCAGTTGGTCGAGTACAAGAAGTTCAAGGAGGCGGCCGCCTATCTGCAGGACCGCGAGCTGCACCAGGAGAACGTGTTCGGCCGAAGCGTGGAGGACGTCCCGGAGGAGAACGAGCCGGGGCTTGCCCTGCAGGACGTGAGCATTTTCGATCTGATCGCGGCCTTCAACGACGCGCTGAAACGGATCAAGAGCGAGGACCTGGGCCAGATTTTCGCGGAACAGTTCACGGTTGCCGACAAGCTGGAGTACATCCTGGCGGTCATCACCCGCGAGGGGCAAATTCGGTTCTCGGCCCTGTTCGCGGGGGCGGTGACCCGGTACGAGATCGTGTGCACATTTCTCGCGCTGCTTGAACTCATCCGCTTGCGGCAGGTCAATGCTGTCCAGGACGGCAGGTTCGGCGAAATCCAGATCGTGAAGTGCGCCACCGCGTAGCAGGTGCGGGGCCGTCCGGCTGCGGCGCACCGCGGGCGCATGCCGGACCGGGCCAAGGAGACGGACAGTGGCTGACACCGATGTTCTGCCGGAACTGAAGCAGATTCTGGGCGCCCTCGTTTTCGGCAGCGGCCGCGCGGTCCCGGTCAGCGAGATGCGGCGCGTGCTGAAGCAGGTGGCGGAAGAGAAGGGAGGCGTCGCGGCCGAGTTCGGGAAGGTCAAGGAATCCGATATTCGCCGCGAACTCGAGGCGTTGAACGCCGATCTGACCCAGCGCAAGGCGGGCTTCCACCTGGCCGAGGTGGCCGGCGGGTTCCGGCTGCAGACCGACGCCGGCTGCGGCCCGTGGCTGCGGCATCTGCTGGAGATCGGGCGGCCGAACCGGCTGTCGCGCCCCGCGCTGGAAACGCTGGCCATTGTGGCCTACCGCCAGCCCGTGACGCGATCCGAGATAGAGGCGGTGCGCGGCGTGAACGTCGACCACATCGTGCGCAGCCTGCTCGAAATGCAGCTCGTCCGAATCGTCGGCCGTAGCGAGTTGCCGGGCCGGCCGCTGCTGTACGGGATCACCCAGCTGTTCCTGGAACATTTCGGGCTGAAAGACGTGAAGGAACTGCCGGGCATCGAGCAGCTCTGCCGCATGGAAGCCGCCATCGGCAAGAACAAGCCGCAGCCGCAGGAACCGGCGGCCGAAAAGCAGGATGACGACCATGACGAAGAAGAAGAGCCGGCTGAGTCTGAATGACCTGAGAGCACGGATCGATCGTATTGACGCGCAATTGGTGAGGCTGCTCAACAGGCGCATGCGGGCTGCGATCGCGGTGGGCAAGCTGAAGCACCAGTCGGGCGCGGAAATCTATGTGCCGTCCCGGGAGAAGGCCGTGCTGGACCACGTACGGAAACTGAACGCCGGCCCGCTCAGAGAGGCGTCGCTCGCCGCCGTGTATCGCGAGATCATGTCCGCCTGTCTCGGGCTGGAGAAGAACGTCCGGGTCGCCTATCTCGGGCCCGCCTCCACTTTCACCCACCAGGCGGCGCGCAGCCGGTTCGGCGCCAGCGTCGACTATGCGCCCTGCGAGACGATCGACGACGTATTCAATTCGGTCCAGAACCAGGATGCCGACTACGGCGTCGTACCCGTGGAGAATTCGACCGAGGGCGCGGTCACCCACACGCTCGACCGTTTCATGAACACCCCGCTTCATATCTGCGCCGAAATCTTTTTGCCGGTCTCCGAGAGCCTGATGGCCAAGGTCCCGCGCGCCAGGATCAGGCGCGTGTACAGCCATCCGCAGGTCTTCGGGCAATGCCGGCGCTGGCTGCAGCGCGAAATGCCCGGCGCCGAACTCGTGCCGACGGCCAGCACCGCGAAGGCCGCCGAACTGGCCGTCGCCGACAAAGAGGCCGGCGCGCTGGCCAGCGAACTGGCGGCTGAAATGCACGGCCTGCGCATTCTGGCGCGCAACGTGCAGGATTTCAGCAGCAACGAGACCCGCTTTCTCGTCATCGGAAAGATCGACAGCGAGCGGACCGGCGCGGACAAGACGTCGATCCTTTTCGGCGTGAAGCAGAAACCGGGCACGCTTTACAGTGCGCTGGAATCCTTCAAGAAGTACAGGGTCAATCTCACGATGATCGAATCCCGACCCAGCAAGGAGAAAGCGTGGGAGTATCTGTTCTTCGTCGATTTCGAGGGGCACGTGAGCGACGCGCGCGTCAAGAACACCCTCGCCGATCTCGCGGAGCACTCCACCCGGCTGACCGTCCTGGGGTCCTACCCGAGAGCCGCGCGGCCGCGGTGACCGTCTGCGCAACCGTCAACGGCTTGTAGGGCGGAAGGCAGGAAGAATGGAAGGCTGGAAGGCTGGAAGAATGGAAGAATGGAAGAGTGGAAGAATGGGAGAGTGGGAGAGTGACAGTCTTCCATTCCTGCAGTCCTCCAACCTTCCAGCCTTCCATTCTTCCATCCTTGCGTTCTGCTGCTTTCATGCGGGGGCGCCATGAGTGAGCGGAAGACGGTCTATTTGAGCGGCCCGATCATGGATGAGCATGAGGGCGCGGCGCGGGAATGGCGCAACGTCGCCGCACGCCTGCTTGCCCGCCATTTCCTTGTGCTGGACCCTATGCGTCGCAATTTCAAGGACCGCGAAGTGGATTCCGCCAACGAGATTGTCGAGTTCGACCTGCAGGACGTGCGCGACTGCGACATCGTGCTCGTGAATTACAGCAAGCCGAGCATCGGGACGAGCATGGAGGTCTTCTACGCCGCGCACGACCTCGGCCGGTTCGTCGTGAGCTTCGCGCCGTTCACCTTCAAGGACTGCAGCCCGTGGATGGTCCGGTTCAGCACCAAGATCCTTCCGTCCCTCGAAGCCGCCTGCCAATACCTGATTACGCATTTCGCGCAGT
This sequence comes from Kiritimatiellia bacterium, assembly GCA_016929905.1. GTDB lineage: Bacteria > Verrucomicrobiota > Kiritimatiellia > JAFGHX01 > JAFGHX01 > JAFGHX01. Next base: position 14,966 of record JAFGHX010000457.1, on the reverse strand, counting down.
AGAAGCGGCGTCTTGCCGGTTCCGCCGGCGGCGCATGGCGTCCGCCGGAGGCGCCGGGCCTTCGGCCGGGGGGAAGCGGCGAGACGCCGCTTCTACTGCACGAGGCGGACCAGCCAGAGGCTCAAGGCGGGCAGATAGGTGATCAGCGCCAGCGCCACGAGCAGGACGAGCAGGAAGGGCAGGGCGGCGCCGTACAGCCGCAGGATCGACTTGTCGAAGCGCATGCTTGCGATGAACAGGTTCACGCCGATCGGCGGCGTGCAGTAGCCGATGGCGAGATTCGCGAGGAAGACGATGCCCAGGTGCACGGGGTGGACGTGATACTCGAGTGCGACCGGGATGACCAGCGGCACGATCACCACGATCGCGGTAAAGATGTCCATGATGCACCCGACGATCAGCAGGAAGATGTTCAGGACCAGCAAGAACGCCAGCGGGCTCTGAATGGCGTTCTGTACGGACTCGAAGATGATTTCGGGTACGTCCTCGAGCACCAGGTAGTTGGTCGTCGCCATGCCCATCCCGAGTATGATCAGGATCCCGCCCACCAGCACGGTGCTTTCTCTTACGATCGAGGCAAGTTGACGCAGGCGGATTTCCCGGTAGAGCACGACTTCGGCGATGATCGCGTAGGCGGCCGTGATGACGGCCGCGTCGCTCACGACGAGCTTGCCGCTGTAGATGCCGCCCAGCACCACGAACGGGAGAGGCACTTCCCAGCGCGCGGCCCACAGGGCGGCAAAAAGCTCCCGCCACGAGAAACGGGTTCTCCCGATCCGGTCGCGCAGGCCGGTGAGCACGCCGTACGCGCTGAGCAGCACGGTGATCAGCAGCCCCGGCACGACTCCGGCCAGGAAGAGCCTTGGAATGCTGACCTGCAGATCCGGGTTGAGCGCTTTGGTCGCCGAGTGCGCAATGACACCGTATAGAATCAGCGGCAGGCTGGGCGCAAACAGGAGCCCCAGGCTGCCGCCGACGGTCACCAGCCCGAGCGAGAAGCGCTCGTTGTAGCCCTCGGAGCGCAGCGCGGGCAGGAGCAGCCCGCCGAGCGCGACGATCGTCACGCCGGAGGCGCCGGTGAAGGCCGTCAACAACGTACAGGCGACCAGCGCCACGATCGCCAGCCCGCCGGGCATCCAGCCGAATGCGGCTTTCGAGAGGCGGACCAGCCGTTCCGAGGCCCGGCTGCGCGCCAGGACGTAGCCCGCCAAGGCGAACATCGGCAGCGTCTGCAGCAGCGGCATGGTGGCCAATCGGCCGAGTTCGAGCGCGATACCCGAGGTCGCCAGCCCCTCGCCGTGATACAGGTGCAGGGCGACCCCGCCGAACACGGCGAACAGCGGCGCACCCAACAGCGCCACGACGACTATGAGGATGAGGATCACCGCCTCACGCCCCTCCCTCGCCGCCTCCGCGTGCGGGCAACGGTTCGCGCGGACCGAAAGCGTCCGCGAGGGCCACGGCCGTCTGGATCAGGAACCGAATCGCCATCACGCCGAAACAGAGGGGCATGATGGTGTAGGCGGACCAGGCGGGGACCCCGAGAAAGAGCACCCCGGCCGCCTCCTTCTGGGCGAGCACATAGTGCAGCGCCGCCCAGGCGAGCAAGCCGGAGACGGCGGCCGCGAACAGATTCGTGACCGTCACCACAAGCGCGCGCATCCGGCCGCGGAAGATCCGTGACGCGATGTCAATGTTGATGTGCTTGCGCGCGCCGGTGGCGGCGAGGGCGCCCAGCATGGTGATCCAAAGAAGGGACGCACCCAGCACAGGCTCTGCCCACGTGATGCCGGACTTGAAGACGTTGCGCAGGACGATCTGCGTGGCGGAAAGCGCCACCATGCCCACCACGAGGCATCCGAGCAGGACCTGTTCGCACGCGTCCCAGGCGGCCGCCGCCTTCTTCAGTTTGGCCCGCGTCTGCATGCTTCACTTCCGGCGCCGGAACGTGTCGAGGTGTTCGGTCACGCTGTTGTAGGTTTCCGTCGAGAACACCTTGCCTTGCAGAGCGGACAGCGCTTTGCGTGCGACGGCGCGCAACTCGCCGAGTTCCGCCTCGGCAGGGGTGACCAGCGTGATGCCGTTGGCGGCCATGACCTCGAGCGCCTCCGCGTTGCTGCGGCGTACCTGTTGCGTGAGTTGCGCCATATGGCGGTGCGTGATGGCGGAGGCGGTGGCGCGGTATGGCTCCGGCAGGCGCGACCAGGATTTCTCGGCGACAAACAGCCCGCCGAAACTGTACGTCAGCCGCACGGCGTTGCGATACTTCACGCGGGTGAACCACTGCATGGCCACCGCCGCGTAGGGCGGCGAAAACACACTTTTGATCAGTCCCGTCTGCAGTGCCGGCAGCACGTCGACGACGGGGATGGGAATACCGCTCACGTCGCCCGCGCGGAACAGCTCCTGCATCGTCATGTCTTCGGCGATCATCCAGGGCTTCGCGCCGCGCAAGTCCTGAAGGCCGCCGACCGGGATGGTGCTGTAGAGGTAGCTGAACCCGATTTCCGTCCAGCCGAGCGCCACGAACCCGTTTTTCAATGCTTCCGCCTCGAGGTAGAGCCGCATCTTCTCGAACACGAAGTCCACTTCGCCGTAATCCTCGAAGAGCATGGGCTGCATCAACGCGCGCGACTCCGGGCAGATGCGGCCGACCCCGAACCCCAGGAATCCGCCGCCGTCGACCTGGCCGAGCTGGATCTTGATCAGCACATCCTTCTCCTCGCCGAGCACGCCGCCGGGATACGCTTTGAGGCGGACTTCCCCCTCGGTCGCCTCGGCGACCTCGTCGCTGGCCTTCTTGAACGTCTGCATCCACGGACTGCCGTCCGGGGCGAGCGTGGCGATCTTGAAACGGTATTTCGCGCGTTGGGGGCGGCCCGCCGCGGGCGGCGGCGCGCTCACGATGGCCGCGAGCAACCCGGCCGCCAGCAGCGCGTGTCTTGACCGGACGGCGCCCAATCCGAGACGCACGATGTCCTTCATCACGGCTCCTTCCCGCATCAGAACAGATCCTCCATGTCATCCAGCAACGCGTTCGCCCGCTGTTTGGCGACCGCGTTCATGAGCCGGACCCCGGGACTGCCGCCTTCATGGGCGAGGACGTCCCGGAGTACCTCTTCGAACAATTCCGCGTCAAACGCGTACCGGGCGTAAAACTCGGCGTAAGCCACGCGGCAAAGCAGATAATCGGGCCCGCCAAACTCGATGGCCCGGAGGAAATGCTGCCTGGACTTCTCCAGGTCCTGCCCGGCGCCGCGGGGCTGGACGGCATAGTAGATGCCGAAAAACATTTCCGCGCCGCCGTGCTGATAACCGGGATTCAGTTCCAATACCCGGCCCATGAGAGCCAGGGCCTTGGAAAGCTGCGAGGTCGCCTCCATGGAGTTGGGGCTGTTGATGATCCAGCCGAGCCAGGCCGTAGCGGTCGAGTAGAGGGCCGGCACGTCCCGCTTGCCGAACGAGGGAACGGCGGTCTCGAATTCGGCGAAGGGGCGGTCGGCGACTTGCTGGAACTGCCGGTTCCGGCATAACACCTTCAGCCCGTAGTCACGGGCTTTGGCGTACATGATGCGGGCGCGTTCCAGTTCCACCTGGCTGAGAAACGCCGCGGCATAGGCCGTGTTGGCGTCGGAAGCGGCCAGCAGATAGTCGGGCTTGTCGGGTTTCGACTCGACGAGCGCATCGAGCAGCAGGAGATAGGCCGGCGTGCCCGCCTGGACCAGTGCGGGGTCCGACTGCTTGAGCAGGGCGTCCACCATCACGCTCGGCCCGCGGCGCACCATCGTGCAGCCGCACAGCGCGAGCATGGCGATGGCGGCCAGCGCCGCACACGTCGCTTTGTGGTCCTCCCTCATGCGCCCCCTGTCTTTCCGAGCCCGGAACAGGGGATGATATACGCATGCGCGGGCTGACGCCAGAGCAAACTGCAGCCGGCCCCTTACCACTTGCCGGCGGTCGGGACGGGCGCGCTCCACCCGAACTGCACCGTCTTGAAGCCCGCGGTGCTCTGCATGATGTACCACGTGCCGTTCGGCGGGTAGTACAGGGCCAGGTCGGTCTTGCCGTCGCCGTCATAATCGCCGGGCGCCGGAATCGGGCCGGGCCAGCCGAAGGCGCGTGCCGCGAACCCGTCGGTACTCATCATGAGGTACCAGGTCCCGTTCCCTCCGAAGTACACGGCCAGATCCGCCTTGCCGTCGCCGTCGTAGTCGGCCGGAACCGGTATGGGGCCGAACCAGCCGAACTGGCGTGCGGTGAAGCCGGCGGTGGTTCGGAGCAGGTACCACTCGCCCAGGAACTCGTGGTAGAGGCCCAGGTCGGTCTTGCCGTCGCCGTCGTAGTCGCCCGGCACGGGCAGCAGCGGGCCGGCATAGCCGAACGCGCGGACGGAGAACCCGGCTTGGCTGGCGAGCACATACCAGTTCCCTTCCCATCCGTACACGGCGATGTCCGCGCTTCCGTCCCCGTCGTAGTCGCCGGGGACCGCGGTGGCCTGGATCCAGCCGAACTCGAGCGTTCGGAACCCGTCGCGCGTGCGCAGGATGTACCAGCCGCCGTTCGTCGGATAGTACAGGGCCAGATCGGTCTTGCCGTCGCCGTCGTAGTCGGCCGGCACGGGGATGGGCCCGTCCCAGCCGAACTGGCGCGCGGCGAAGCCGGCGCCGGACTGCAGCAGGTACCAGGTACCGCCGGCGGCATGGTACAAGCCAAGATCCGTGCGGCCGTCGCCGTCGAAATCGTGGTAGGAGACCCCGGCCCGAGTGACCGCGTCGGCCGCGCTCGGCGGCGCCTCGCGTTGGCCGGTGCCGTCGATCGCGACGCTGTAGAAGCGGTAGGTGACGCCTGCTTGGCCGGTGAAGGCGGCGCCCGCCGACGTGGTATGGCGCAGCCAGGCCGTATAGGCGGCGTTGTTCGTCGAGACATAGATGTCGTACGCCGCAATGCCCGAACCGCCCGGCTCATCCTGGCCGGACCACGCCACGTTGAACCGCAGGGGCACGACGCCGGGCAACCCGGTTACGGCACTGGACGGCGAGCCGGTATCGACCGTGTTGGTGACGACCGGCGTGTCGATCGGCGGGTTGTAGTCGAACACGATCCTGGCCCAGTTCGTGACGAGCGTGCCGGCCGTCACGTTCGTGGCCATGCGCGCGGAGAACGTGACGTACCCCTCGCCGCAGGGCGGATTCGTGTTGGGTGGCAGGAAACCTGCGAGCGGGTCTTCCGGCAGATCGCCGGTCACCGGGTCGACGGACCGGATGATCCACGTGAGGAGGCCGGTGTCCGGATCGAGCGCGCCGGTCGCCTGCACCGGGTTCGGGTCGGTCGCGACGCTTGCGCTTGTCTCGAACCGCGACAGGCCGGCCCCGACACTCACATCCGTGTTGTTGAACCCGACGTCGCCCAATTCCACGGTCGACCAGTCCAGCTCGGGCGGGAGCTGATCGGTCACGACAACCTGTTGCGCCGAGGCCGTGGCGTTACTGACGTTCTCGAACCGGATCGTGTAGAACAGCAGCGCGTCCGGCGCGATGTAGCCCTGCGGGCCCACGCCCACGGTGAGCTTGTCGTTCGGGTCGTGGCTCGTGCTCGTCGGTACGTCGTCGTCGTCTTCCTCTTCCGGGTCGTCGGGCAGATCGCTGTTCTCCGGCTGGTTGTTGCTCTCGGTGATCTTGTTCTTCAGGTCGGCCAGAGCGCGGTCGTATTCGCCCAGCGCTTGGCTATACAGATCCTGGCCCTGTTCGTAGCCCTTATGCGCGTCGAACGACTCCTCGAACAGTTTCTGTTGCTCGTCGTAGAACTTCATGAAGTCGGTGATCGGGCCGAGCGCGCCGAGAATCTTCATCGGCATCTTGAACCCGGCCCCGTAAGCTTCTGCCATCTTGGCGGCATTGTCGGGGTCGATGTACTTCATGATCGCCGTGTCGTTATTGGCGATCTGTTGCACGATCTCTTCGTAGGACCCGCTCAGGATCGGGCCGATGATGGAGTCGCGGATCTCCTGCGCCTCGCCCCACTTGCCTTCGGCCAGGCGGTTGGCGATCGTCTCGGTGGCCGAGATCACGATGTCGATGCCGGCTTCCGCCCAGATGGCCGCGTGGCCCGCAAGCCCAGCCTGTTCGATGGCGGCGCCGGCGCCGGATCCGTTGAAAAGCGAAGCCAGAGCCAGCCACGCCTTGGCGCCGACGAGCAGGCCCTTGGTCGTCGCCAGGCCGGTGTTGGCGAACCCGATCTGCTGCATTTGCTTGTAGCTCAGGTTCCATCCGTCCCACGCGCTTTCCAGTGCGCAGCGCGTGCGGTGCGCCCGGTCCCAGGCGCTGACCCAGCCGGAGCAGTCGTAGCGGTCGCTGTTCCACGTCTTGAGATATGAACCGCGCCAAGCGTCCGTGTCCTTGGTCAGGCGTGCGGGCGGCGGCACCTTGCCGGAGCGGCACCAAGACGGCAGCCGGAAGCCCGACGGTTTCTGCACGGGTACGGTGCCGTAGTTCGGCGGGCCGTACTGCTGGAACTGCGTGCCGGGCGGCGGCATGACATCGAGGTTGTAGCCGCTGGGGCAGTAGGTGGCGGGATGCGAATAGTAGGAGCCGTAGCTTCCACCGTTCATTTGCGGCGCAACCGGGTCTGGCGCGCCCGGCGTCGGCGCGCCACCCGTAGCGGCGCCGCCGGGGCCGGCCCCGCCGCCCCCGCTGCCGGCGGGCCGCACGGCGCTGGCTACCGCGTTGCCGAGCGCGAAGTCGACCGTACTCGTCACACCCGCACTGGGCGTCAGCGTCTGGAACATCAGTCCGTCTTCGGTATAGCCCTGTGCGGCGAGCAGAACCCGTTCGACAGGCAGCCCGCCCAGCACGTACTGGCCGTCGGGGCCGGTCAGAGCGGTACCCAGCGGCACGAGCGCGGAGTCCGTCGCCGTGACGGATGCGCCGAACACCGGGTTGCCGGCCCCGTCGGTCACGGTGCCCGTGGCCGCCCCGGCGAGATAGGAGTCGAGCGTGACGTCCAGCGTCCGCGAGAGTTCGCCGAAGGTGCTCACGCCCGAAAGACGCTCCGGCTGATGCAGACCGTCCACGGCCAGGACACTGTATTCGGCGGGCGGGAGCATGGAGACGGCGTAATTCCCGTCGGCGTCGGAGGCGGCGCGGAACACCATTGTGGTGGCGGTGTCGGTGAAGGTGAGCGTCGCGCCCGCGATCGAGACGCCGGACTCGTCCCGGACCGTCCCTTCAACCGTCCGGCCCGCGTCCATCCAGGCCGAGATCGTCGCGTTGGTGGTCCCTATGCTGATCGTGTCTTGGAACGGACACAGCTCACGGGCCCAGATTTCGAGGCGGTAGTCGCCCGGCGGCAGGTCGCGAATCACCGCATAGCCGCTGGCGTCCGCGGTGGCCGTCATCAGAATGCCGTGGCAGACGTTGGTGTCGGCCGGGCTCAGCCAAACGAGTGCGTCTTCAACCGTGTCGGCTGCACTCGCCAGGATGTGCAGGTCCGCCTGGTCCGTTGCGACGAGGTTCTGTCCCGTCGCATCCTGGCCCAGTGTGACGGCAATGCCCGTCTGCCGGACGTAGCCCACATCGGGCGCCGCGGCCATCAACTCGGCCGTACCGGCCTGGAACAGGCGGAACGCGAAGGCGCCGTCGGTTCCCGTATACGTGTAGCCCACGAGCTGCCCGTCGAGCGCCAGGTAGACGGGTGCGTTGGTCGAAGGCGTGGCGCCGCCCGCCTGGTAGACGGTCCCTTCCAACCTGGCGAGGGCGAGATCGATCGTGCGGGCCAACGGGCTGGACTCCGGCGTCAGGACCCGCGCTTCCCGATAGACATAGGCGCCCATCCCGACCCCGGCGCGGACGGCGAGGATGTAGTTGGTGTAGATCAAGTCCGTAAAACTGAATCCGCCGCCGGCGTCGGTCTCGACGACGTTAACCGGCCCGCCCTCCTGGATGAGGTTCACGGCGATGTCAGACACGGGGCTGTGGTCGCTGTTGCGGCGGACCGTGCCCTGAATGCGGCCGGGCACATAGAGGCCGGCGCTCGCGTCCGTTTGCTGCCCGGCCGTGACAGACACCGTTCGTTCGGCGGGCAGGTAGCCGTCGGCCAGGAACCAGACGGACTGCTGCCCGGCCGGCAGATCCGGGACCGTGAACTGGCCGGCGGCATCGGTGGCGATCGGGTCGCGGCGTTCGGCGCCCGGCGCATCGCTACGCACGATGACGCCCGAGATCGGCACGCCGCTGAGCGCATTTGTCACCGTGCCGAAGAGACGGCCCGACACCGTCAGGCTGGCCGAGACGCCTTGCGTCACGGCTCGGTCCGCGACTTCGATCCCCGTGCTCGTGCCCGCCCCGAAGTCCTGTGCGCTGACGACGAGCTGGTAGGAGCCGGTCGCGAGCCCGCTGAGACTGAACGCGCCGTCCGCGCCGGAGGTGGTCTGTTTGACGCAGTCGCCGGCATCCGAGTAGACCGCAACGGTCGCGCCGGCGTAGCCCACCCCGTTCGTATCCAGGACCTGGCCGCTCATGCCGCCTCCGGCCTCGAGCGCGGCGCTCAGCGACTTCACCTCGCCGGTCGCGATGTTCAGGCCGTAGACACGATACGGCGCGAAGCTGTCGGCGAGAATGGAGACGTCGTACTTGCCCGAATCGATGCCCTTCACGGCATAGTACCCGTCGGCGTCGGTCAGCCCGGAATAGCCGCGTTCGCTCAACGTATCGGCGACCAGGACGGTAGCGCCGGTGATCACCGCGCCGTTCGCCGCGGCGACGATCTGGCCGCCGAGCTGTGCGCCTTCGTATACGACGACTGCCTGGTTCGTCACCGGTTGGCCGGCGAACGTCACCGTACCCCACGGCTCGGGCAGGTATCCGGGTGCGCTCAAGTCGTACGTATCGGGCGGCACGTCACGAATAGCGAACGTGCCGTCGTACCAGGAGACGGCGGTCAAGGCGTTCGACTCCGTGGCGCCGGACCTGTATGCGCAGACGGTGGTCCTGGCCAACGGCCGGTTCGTGGCGTTGAGGTACAGCGTGCCACTGATGTGCGCGCCGGGCAGGCGGAACGTTTCGCGTTTGACCATATAGATGAGGATGTCGCGCACCACAATCAGGTCCTGGCCGTAGCCTCTGGCTTCCACCGCCGCCTGCGTCAGCGCGGCGATATAGCCGGCGTAGCTGTCGCCGGCGGCCTGCACGATGGCGGCCCAGGCGTCGTCCCAGATCGCATCGGCGTCGGCCGGTTTCACCTGGCTCTTCATCGCGTTCCAGTCGAGCAGGTCCGTGGAATCCGCAGCCTTGGACAGCAGCGTATATCGTGCGTTGGACCCGTAGCTGACCGTATTGAAGGTGACGCTGTACTGTTCACCCGGTCTCAGCACGCCCGCGCAGGGGCCCTGCGGCGGCAAGGCGAGCAACTGGAGGAGCGTCTCCGTGCCCTGGCTCGCGCCTTGCGCCCATACGGGGTTGTTGGCCCCGCCCTGCACGATCAGGATCGGCGCGGCCAGGTCGCCGTCGCCGATGTTGGCATATTCGACGACGCCCTTGAACGGGCGGCCCATGCGCGCGGCCTGCGGCATGACCAGGCGCGCCTGCAGGATGCCGCCGGTGCCCGCGGAGATCGTGAACGCGTTTGTCAGTACCCGCTCATCGCCCGCCTTGTCGACGAGGACGCTGTACTGGCCGACGATCGCACTGTCCAGATCGAACGTGGCCAGGGCCGCGGTCGAATCGGGGACAGCGACCGATCCGGCGCCGATGTCCGCCCCGCCCGCGCTGGGGCGGAGTGCGGCCTGCATGCCGCTTTCGAATTGACTGCCGAACAACGGGATCGTGGCCTGCCCGGCGTTGCCGGCCTGGGCGAGCCCGATCGAGTCGAGCGCGAAGCTCGCCGCCTGCGCCGTCAGCGTGTAGCCCAGCGCGCCGCCGCCGAGCGATTCGGGGACGAGCATCAGATAGCACGTCCGTTCCTGCACAGGCGCCGCCAGCGCCAGACGCGCGTCCGGCGTGTTCCAGTCGGTGCTGCGCACATCGAAGTTCTGCTCGGTGGGCATCTGTTCGTATCCGGCATACAGGCGGCAGCGTCCGCTCGTGGCCGCGGCGTCCAGCACCACGCCGAGTTCTGTGCCGGCCGGCTGCACGACCTTGTACCACGACGGTTCGCCTTCGGCCGCGAACGTCGTGTCGGCCGCAACGCCGAGCGTGAGCGCCGGCACCTGCAGTTCGGTGGGCAGCGACGGAAGGCTGGTGTTGTTGTTCCAATTGGTGCCTTCGAAGACTTCGCCGCGGCAATTGACCTTCACTTGCCAGCGCCAGGCGCCTTCGGTTCCGCCGGGCACGCGGACGCTGCCCTCGAACGTCGCGGATTGCCCGGCGCCGAGCGTGGCCTCGGTGAGCGCCTCGGCGGCTTCATGGGGCTCGTCCCACTCGCCCGGCGTGTCGGGACAGAGCAGGATGAGGTCATGCCAGGCGCCGGTGATGGCCGTGGAACCCGCGTTCCGGATCGTCCAGCTGACCGTCACCTGCTCGCCGGCCGTTGCCGTCGTGGGGCCCGCCACCTCGGCGACGATCAGATCGATGGGCGAGTCGGCGGTCTCCACGAATTCGAAGGCGCCCATGTCGGCGACTTCGCCGCCCAGCCCTGCCACGCCCGTGTTCGCCGTGCGCGGGTCGTCATAGCGGGGCGCGCCCATGAAGTCCTCGGCCGGGGCGGCGGTCGTATCGGCCGCGTCGATCATCGGGCTGAGGTACTGGAGCCGGTAGTCGCCGCCGGCGACGTTTTTGAACTGCGGGTCCGCGGAGACATTCCCGTCCTGGCCGGTCCGGTCGGTCGTGTTGCGGTAGTTGAGGGCCGTACTGTTCGTGTTCCAGACATTGCAGTAGCCGACGGTGCTGAGCGTACCGAAATCGTACTGGATCCCGGACTCGTAGCTGCCGACGACGATGGTGTTGGTGACGTCCAGCGTGCCGCCGTGCACGAGCAGGCCGATCCGGTTGTCGTCCAGCGTACAGTTCACGACCTGGACCGGCGAGCCGGGATGCGCGCAGACCGCGCGGTCGATCCCGGTCAGCACGCCGTTCTCGATCAGGATCGGGCCGCCCCACGCGAGCACGCCGTCGAAGAAGATCTGGCGCAGGGTGGAGTTGCGCAACGTCACCGCGCTGCTGCCCGCCATGCGGATCACGCCGGTGCTGTCCCAGTTGCCCGATGCGGTTCCGCCGCCGTAACGCAACTCGACATGTTCCAGCGCGCCGGTCGCGCTGTCGAAGTAAAGCCAGCGCCAGTCGCCGGCGGCGGGGGCGGTATCCGTCCCGTCGTCGTTCGTGTCGCCGCCGGCCGTGTCGTCCTTGTCGGAGGTGAAGATGATCGGCTCGGCCACGGTCCCCACGGCGAGGAGCCGGGCGCCGCTCGCCAGGGCGATGCCCTTCTTGTCGGCGAACTTGACGATGGCGCCGGGTTCGAGGGTCAGCGTGACGCCGGCGGCTACGGAAACATCGCCTTCGATTGCATGCAGGAAATAGCCCGACCACGTCGTGTCGGCGCTGACGGGGCCGCTGTGCGCGGTGCGCACGTAGCGGAACTCCACGTAGGCGTTCAGGGCCAACGTGGCGCCGGTCTCGCTGCTGACCCCGTGCCAGGAGCCGGGCAGCGGGACGGTGTTGCTGCCGTCGAGATTCGTGTCGCCGCCGGCCGAGTCGTCCTCGAGCGCGGTCAGGACCGCCGGTGCGTCAACGGTGGCGGTCGTGTCGAGCGTGCCGCCGGCACGCACGTGGATGCGGCCGCCGGCCGAGAACTTGAGGATGGCGCCGCCCTCGATGGTGAGTGTAGCGCCGTTGCAGACTTCGAGAACGCCGTTGACGACATAGACGCCGTTCGAGCCGAGCATCGTGTTGGTGCTCACCGTGCCGCTGAGCAGCGTGACCGAGTTGTTGACCGTGACGAGTTCCTCGGCCACGGCGCTGGCGAGCAGGTTCGACACGCCGTCGTGCACAGCACCCGTCAGTTGGTAGCGGCCGTCCGGCACCTCGGTCGTGTCCCAGGCGATTGTTCCGTTCCAGTCGGAACGGGTCCCGACGGCATAGGGCGTGGTGGCCTGGTAGGCGGTGGCCGAGACGGTGTAGGAGCCCGACCCGCCGCCCAGCACGATGTAGGGCAGGTCGGCCGTTCCGCTGAGGAACGCGTGCCGCGGGCCGGGAAAGGCGAGGGCGAGGTTGGTTCCGATGTACACGGTGCCGTCCTCGCCGCTGCCGCCGCCGCCCGTACCGCCGGCGGCCGTCATGTTCGTGGTCGGCAGCGATAACGTGCCCGACGCATACACGGCGACGCGGCCGCCCCCGCCGCTGCCGCCGCTGCCGTAACCGTTGCCGCCGGCCGCCGAGACGGTGCCGGCGCCGGAAAGCACTTTCACGTTCAGCAGAATGCCGCCGCCGCTGCCGGCGGAGTCGCCCCAGGAGGCCCCGTTCTCGCCATTCGCCGAGATGGCGCCGTCCAAGGCGAGGGTCGAGGCCATGATCGTGGCCAGGCCGCCGCCGCTGCCGCCCTCGGTCCACGCCGTGCCGGCGCCGCTGCCGCAATAGAACGGGAAGGCGGCGTCGCCGTAGGTCTTGTTGCTGGTCGTGCCTGCGCCGCGGCCCCCGTAGCTGCCGCCCGCCGTGCCGGTTGCGCCGTCGACGGTGGTGTTGCCCTTCGTATAGCCGCGCAGATAGCCGCGGCGCGAGACATCGATCCGGGATGCGGCGTCGACGGTCAGATTGCTGCCGACCGCCAGGTCCAGGGAATAGAGCCGGTCGTTTGTGGTGGGCGGGTGCGTGAGGACCGCGCCGTCGGCGAGCGTGACGTTGCCGGCCGCGACCCGGAACGCGCCGGCCGGCGCGGCCACGACGCCGGCGCCTGCGATCGAGAGGTTGTCCACATTGAAGACGGTGTCGCCGGCCGCGCCGAGCGGCGTCCAGATGCCCGTCGAGCTGCCGTAGCTGTGCAGGCGCAGTTCGCCGCTGCCGTGCCGATTCCGGAGCCAGACGGTGCCGACCGCAGCCTGGCCGCCGCCGCCCACGCCGGCAATGGCGGTGATATTGGAAAGGGTGAACCCGCTGATGTCGTCGTAGACGACGGCGACACGGCCGCCGCCGCCGCTGCCGCCGGAGCCGTAGCCGTTGCCGCCGGCGGCGGCGATACGGCCCGCGCCGCTGAGCGTGCCGACATCCAGAAGGATGCCGCCCCCGGCGCCGGCGGAATCGCCCCAGCTCGCGCCCTGTTCGCCGTTGGCCAGGATGTCTCCGTCCACCAGCGCCGTGCCGGCGGCGATGCGAATCAGACCGCCGCCCACGCCGCCGGCCGCCCAGTCGGTGCCGGCGCCGGCGCCGGGATAGAGCGGATTGGCGTAATCGCCATAGGTCTTGTTCGCGTAGAGTCCGTGGCCGAGCCCGCCGTACGAGCCGCCCGCCGGGCCGGTTGCCCCGCCGGAGGTGGAGTTTCCGCGCGTGTAGCCGCGCAGATAGCCGCGGCGCGACGCGTCGATTTTCGCGGACGACTCCACGACCAGATTGCTCCGCACGGTAATCTGCAACGCGTATTCCTGGCTGTTCGTCGTGGGTTGATGCGTGAGCATCGCGCCGGTCCGAACAAACAGATTGCTGACGTCCATCGGCATCTGGTGTTCCGGCGCCACGACGACGTTCGTGCCCGCGATCACCAGATCGGTGGCGACCAGCGCCGGGTTCGTCGCCAGGCCGAGCGGGGTCCAGGTTCCTGTCATGGCGCCGTAGCTGTCGATCCGCAGTTCGTCGGTGCCGTCACTGCCCTTGAAATACACCGTGCCCACAGCGCCGTTGCCGGTGCCGCCGGTGCCGCCGGTGGCGGTGACGTTCGAGCGGCTGAACCCGCTCATGTCGGCGAAGTACACGGCGGAACGGCCGCCGCCGCCGCTGCCGCCGCCGCCGTAGCCGTTGCCCCCGTTTGCGCTGATCCGCCCGGTGCCGGTCAGCACGCCGACATCCAACCGGATGCCGCCGCCGCTGCCGGCGGAGTCGCCCCAGGCGTAGCCGCTCTCGCCATTGGCCAGGATGACGCCGTCGACCGTGGCCGTACCGGCGACGGTGAGATGCACCAGCCCGCCGCCGACCCCACCGTCCGTCCAATCCGTACCGGCACCGGCGCCCGGCGATGCGGGGTTGGCGAAGTCGTCGTAGACCCAGTTGGCGGTGAGCCCGTGGCCGAGCCCGCCATGCGAGCCGCCGGCGGACCCTGTTGTGGCGTCGTTGGTCGTGTTGCCGGCGGTATAATGGCGCAGATAGCCGCGGCACGACACGTCGACGCCGGAGTCGGCGTCGATGGCGAGTTGACCGGCAACGGTCATGGTCAGCGAGTACTCCGTGCTGTTGGTCGTGGGCCGGTGCGTGAGGATGGCGCCGCCGAGTATCGCGACGGAGTCGGCCTCGAGCGCCATCTCATGTTCCGGCGCGGCCACGACGCCGGCGCCGGAAAGGAGCAGATGGTCGACGGCGAAGACGGGGTTGGAGGCCAGGCCGAGCGGGGTCCAGCGGCCGGTGGCGGTGCCGTAGCTGTCGAGCAGCAGTTGCGCGGAGCCGGCGTTGTCTTTCAGATAGACGGTGCCGAGCGCGGCGCTGCCCGTCCCGCCGGAGCCGCCCTTGGCTGTGATATTGGAGACGCTGAACCCGCTGATGTCGTCGTAGGCGATCGCGATACGGCCGCCGCCGCCACTGCCGCCGCTGCCGTAGCCGGCGCCGCCGTCGGCCGAGATCAACCCGGTGCCGGAGAGTGCACCGACGTCGAGCCGGACACCGCCGCCGGCGCCGGCGGAGTCGCCGCTCGGGGCGCCCGCCTCGCCGTTGGCGCGGATGACGCCGTCAATCGTGGCGCCGGCCGCCGTGATGCGGACCAGGCCGCCGCCGACACCGCCGGCGGTCCATCCGTCGCCGCCGCCGGCGCCGGGCCAGGCGGGGTCGGTGAAATCGTCATAG
>JAFGHX010000456.1 GCA_016929905.1 Kiritimatiellia bacterium | reverse complement strand
TTCCAGGCATTCCCCCAAGCGCGCGCCTTGCCAGAGGCGAAAAGAGCACCGCCATACGTTAGCGTATTTGCGTCGGGCAGTACTTAGACAGCTTTCCGATTCCCGCCTGTCCCGGCCCGCGCCTCACGGCGTCGGGCTCGGCACGTCATAGAGCGGCTCGGCTATTCCGCCGGGCCGCACCCGCCACGGGGTCCAGGCCAGGCGCAGCTCCGCCACGACCACATCGCTTTTTCGCGGCGCCACCTCAACCGCTTCGAGCGCGTCCTCTTTCGGGTCGGGCGTCGCTTCCAGCGCCGCGACCTCGGCCTTGAACCGGGTTTCCAGTTCCGCGAGCTGCTCGCGCTGGGCGGCGAGGTCCTCGTGCGCTCTGGCGATGTCGCCCCGCTCGCGCCCGGCGCGGCCCACACCGCGCGCGGCAGTCGTGGCCCGGCCGACACTGCTCATGCGCTGGCCGAACACGGCCGCCAGCAGGGATGAGCCGACGGAGATGGCCGTCTGCAGCTTCTGGTGCTTGTACTGTTCCTTCTCGCGCTCGACCCGCTGCTCGAGCCGGCGGATCCGGTCCTGGAGCATGGTGAACTTGGTTTCGTACTTGCCTTTCAGCTTCGCCACGGCCAGGTCTCGGCTCTCCCGCGCGGCGTGCCGGACCCGGCCGAGGAAGGCACCCTTGTCCTCGCCCAGCTCGGACAACAGCTTGTAGTCGGCCGACGCATAGAGCGTCAGGCGCTGGGTGCGGTACAGGTACAGGGCCAGGTCCTTCTGCCATTGCGCGTAGTTGCGCGCGCTTGCCGCCGCGGGGCCGGGCGGTGCGAACTCCGCCGACCGCTCCGGGCCGGCGCAGGTGTCGAGCCGCGCGTCCGGCCGGAGTGACCCGGCATCCCAGTTCACCGCGTCGCCTTCGTCCGGGGGCGGCGCGAGCACGGCGAGCTCGCGCCAGGCATCGAGCCCCAGCTTGGCGGCGACGTAGTGCAGCCGGGCATGGGTCGCCAGAGCCGCGCGGTACACCAGCCGGTTCCCGCCGCCCGCCGCCTCCTTCGCGGGCAGGAAGACTTCCCCGACTCCGGCCGGCGGCGCGGGCTTTTCGCTCTGCGCGGCGCCCGCATCGACGGCAGGCGCGGGCTGGGCCTGCGCGGGGGTGGCGGGCGGCGTGGGCGTGGTGTCCGCCGGCCCCGTGTCCGTCGCGGCGCGATCTTTCATCAGCGTCTCGATCTGCACGCGGGTCAGCGGCCCGCGCAGGTACGACAGGGCCCAGCGCGCATGGAAGGTGGCCGGTGTGTCGGTGTGCACGTTGTTCAGCAAGAACACGCGGCTCTTCAGGCTGGAGAGCACCGTCTCCATGCGGGCCCGGTCAAACGCCTGGCCGCTGCCCGCACTGACCGTTTCCAGCCCCTCCAGCATGCGCGCCTTGTCCCGCTCCGTCTGCAGCCGGCCGATGAACCACGTGCCGGCGTTGGCGAGGCCCTTGTAGTCCAGGTCGACCGGGTTCTGGGTGGTGAGCAGGAGCCCGACCCCGTAGGCCCGCGCCTGCTTCAGCAGCGTGAGCATCGGCTTCTTGCACGGCGGATTCGCGCTGGGCGGGAAATAGCCGTAGATCTCGTCCATGTAGAGCAGCGCGCGCAGGCTGGCGGTGCCCGGCTGTTTGCGCATCCAGGCGAGCACCTCGTTCAGCAGCAGGGTCACGAAGAACATACGCTCCGCTTCCGACAGGTGCGCGATGGACAGGATCGCCACACGCGGCTTGCCCGTGGGGCTGTGCAGCAGCCGTGCCACGTCCAGCGGCTCGCCCTGCAGCCAGTTCGCGAAGCCGGGCGAGGCGAGCAGGCTGTTCAGGCGCACGGCCAGATCGAACCGGGCCTTGGCCGGGAAGAACGACTCCAGGTCCAGCACGCCCACACGTTCGAAGGGCGGTGTCTGGATCGCGTGGATCAGCTCGGGCAGGCCCAGGTTCCGGCCGGCGGACCAGTGCTGCTGCAGGATGTGTGCGAGCAGAATATGCTCGCGGCTCAGCAGCGGATCGCCCGCCACGCCGAGCAGCGTGAGCAGGCCCTGCACGGCGGCGTCGATCCGTTCCTGCAGCAGTTCCGCGTCCTGCAGCAGGTCGGCGCTCGGCGCCGCGAGCGAACGCAGAATCGCCACAGGCCGCCCGGCCAGACTGCCCGGCGTGTAGATGGCGACTTCCGCCGCGTCGCGCAGGCGCCGGATCCGCGCGCCGTCCTGCCCCCATTCCGCTAGGCCGTCCGCCCAGCGCGCGGCCGTCTCGCGCGCGTACTGCTCCGGCGTCCGTCCCTTGCGCAGCGCCTCGCTTTCGTCGATCCACGGCCGGAAATCCGAAGCCTTCAAGTCCGGAAACGTCAGCAGCAGGTTGCCCAGATCGCCCTTCGGGTCAATGGCCAGGACCGGAATGCCGTCGATCGCCGCTTCCTCGATCAGCCCGACGCACAAGCCCGTCTTCCCGCTGCCCGTCATGCCGACACACACGCCGTGCGTCGTCAGGTCCTTCGCGTCGTACAGCAGCAGCTCGTCGCGCACCGTGCCCGCATCCATGTCATAGTGTTTGCCCAGGTAGAACGCGCCCAGCTTCTCGTAATCCTGCATTTCCGGTCCTTTCCGTGGCGGTAACATCACACGCGCCGCGTGTCGTCGGCCGGCGGTGCCGCATGCGCGACCCCCATCGCCGAACAGCGGATGCAGACGATAGCAGGTTCGGGCCCGAAGTTCAATCCTGCGTTGCTCCGGGGACACGACCTCAGCCCGGGCCGGCAGGATCCAGCGGCCCTTTCAGGACGGCGGCGCTGGCGGCCAACTCGAACGACAGCCCGGCCAGCCGCACGGTTTGCGTCTTGTCCCCGAAGTTGGCGGCCAGCGCGTACGGCCGGCCGTCCGCGCCTTCGACCCAGGCCGCGCGGATCCCCTCTTGCGCCACCGGCACGGCGCCGCCCCTGACACGAGCCGTTGACTCGGCCGTCACGCCGGCGAGCACCGCGAACCCGACGTCGACCAGGACCTGGCCCGGCCGGCAGCGCTGCACGTCGCTTTGCACGTGCAGGCAGACCTGCTCGACAAACAGCGACGCGTACCGCCCCGCGCGCCGGGCGACGGACCGCTCGATCAGAAACCGATCTCCGCCGTACAAGGCGACAGCTCCGAGCCGGTCGTCGACGTTGATCCAGCGGCCGGGCAACTCGAGCGCCTCGTTCGCCCGCGGCGGTGAAACGAGTTCGGTCTCGCCGGCCGCCGACCGCACCGTGCGGCGGAATCCGTTGAACACGTCGTTGGGCACGGCGAGGTGCAGGTCTTTCAGCTCCGCCAGATATCCCACGCGGTCAGGCGCGGCCCGCACGTATTGCAGGCAGAGGCACGTTCTGTCGTCGGGCAGCGCGGCGAACGCGATCTGCGTGACGGCCTGGTCCGTGCACGAGCCGCCTTCGTCCACGCGGACGTCCACGCCTTCCATGACCGCGCCGCACGCCGTGAAACCGCCGGCGAAGGATTCGACATGATGCGCAAGCAGCCGGCGGTGGCGGCCGGGCTCGAGAGCGGTGTCGCCCAGGAACCGGACGACCGGGCACAAGTTCGACGACCATTCGGCCAGGCTGCCGTCGTCGGGCGGCAGGCACAGGGCCTGGGCCAGGCCGTGCGCGCGCCAGGCGAAGGAACTCAGCCGGCCCGGCGAACGGTGCAGCACGGCGCCGTGCGCCTCCTCCATCCACCCGCCCGCCGCGGAGCGCGCGAACGACGCGCCCGTCGCGGAAGCCGCCGGGTCAGCCTGGTCCGGCCCGGTCGTGACGAGCGGCAGGTCATTCACGAGCATGGCCAGCACGCACGCGCGGTCCGATTCCAGGCGCATGTAGTAGTGCGGATTCTCGCGCCGCATAGGCGCCAGGCGGCTCCCGTAGAATGAGCCGTCGCCGGCCGCCGCTTCCCGCTCGATCCAGGCCACTTGCCGGTCCGCCAACTCCAGCGCGTATGGGTCGCGGAACCGATCGGCGGCAAACAGCAGCGTCGGCAGCAGGTATTCCTGACCGTACGCGTAGCGTACCCGGCTGTCGCCCCCGATTCGCGCCAGGCGCCCATCGCCGAAGACCATGCGGCGCAGGACCTGCCACAGGTCCGCCTGGTGGTGATAGAGCGATTCGGGCAGCGGCAGGCCGGCCCGTTTGAGGTCGAAATGCAGCATCGCCGCGTTGCTCATGCAGATCACCATGTAGCCGACGTTGAGGTAGCCGTGATGATCCAGGGCGTAGTGCGGAAAGAAATTCGCACCCACGTGCCGGTCGGCCACGGCGCGCCCGGCGACGGGCGTGCTGTCCCGTGCATCGGCTTGGGTGGATATCCCGTTGACAAGATAGGTATGGCCCAACTCTCTCCAGTCAGCCGCGTGCGGTTCGTCCGGGTACAGATGCGCGACGCGCCACAGGAGACAGCCGGACCAGACGTTCGATTCGGGGTTGTTGCGTCCCTCGCTTGCCCACAGCCCGGCGCAGACGCCGGCGTGCGCCCCGCGCGAGCCGTGCAGCAGCAGCCAGTCGGCTTCGCTGACCAGCACGCGCCGCAGCGCGGCGCGATCGGCCGGGTCAAACGCGTCGGCCAGCCGCGCCAGCCCGTGCATCGCGCGTTCGATCCCGAGCATGCTGATCCAGTTGTTCCCCCAGCGCTTGCCGTCGTTGCCCGGCCGGCCTCCGGTCACGTGCGTCTGCAGCAGGAACCGGAGCGTGGCCAGCGCGCGAGCCCGCCATTTCGCGGCTTCGTCGTCCTGCGCGTGTGCCGCCAGCGTCGCCAGCGCGGCGGCACAGTTCCAGTTCGACTGCGTACCCCAATGCGGATAGCCGGGCCCGTAGCAGCCGACGGCAGGGTCGTCGTCCGCCGCGTGCCAGTCTGCTTCCGTCGCCGCCGCCCATCGCGCGAGCCGTGCGAGGGCGCGCTCAGCGAGTGTGCCGGTTGGGGCCATGCCGGAGTCATAGCATTTCGCGGTACGCCCAGCAATGAGATTGCCGATCCGCGGATTTTTGTCCGCGGATCGGGCGCCGTCCGATAGCGCTTGACCCGCCTTGTGCCGGGTCCTACCCTCAACGGGCATGAGTGTTGTTCCGCCGGTCGCAACCGAGATCCGCGAGTTCGCGCTCACCACGTTTGGGCCCGGCGACCAGACGTGGGCCGCGCATCTCCACCCGTTCTACCAGTTGGACGTGATCCTGGCCGGGCAGGTCAACGCGACCGTCGAGCGGCTGGGCACGTTCCGGGAGGGTGGGGGCGATGGGTTGCTCATTCCCCCCTTGTGCCGGCACGGCTACCGCACGACGCGCGGGTTCCGGCAGGCGATGTGCAAGCTGCACGTCGCGCCGCGGCACTGGGCCCTGTTCGGCAGGCAGCCGCGACGGTTCCGGCCGCCGCGAACCGTTCGAACCTGTCTCGAGGAGGTTTGGCGCGCTTGCGCGGCGGACCACCCTCTGGCGCAGGAGCAGGTGCTGGCCGTCGTCACGCTGTGCCTGGCGCAGCTCGCCCGGACGTGCGTGCCGGCGCCACGCCGGGCGGACGGGACGGATCCGTTCCGGGAGCGGCTTTGGCCGTTGCTCGAAAAGGTGGGCCGGGCGCCCTGTTCCGGCTGGACAGTGGCGGCACTGGCCGAATCGAGCGGCTTGTCCGTCGACCATTTCGCGCGCCGGTTCCGCGCCACGCTCCGTATGACCCCGCAGCGCTACTTGAAGGAAGCGCGCATGCGCGCCGTGGCCGCGGCTCTGCTCGCGCAACCCGTCAAACCGATCAAGCAGATCGCGGAAACCGCCGGCTACGCCACGGTGCACGCCTTCACCCGCGCGTTCACGCGCGAGTTCGGAATCAGCCCCGCCGCCTTCCGCCGCGCGCCGGGCGAGCTGTGAGACGGTAGAAGCGGCGTCTCGCCGCTTCCGCCGTGCGCAGGGCCGGCAGTCTCCGGCAGCAGGTCGTTCCGCCGGGAATGTAGAAGCGGCGTCTCGCCGCTTCCGCCGGGCCGCCTTTTTGGCCTGCGCGGGCCGCCCCGGATTCGGGCAAAAGCGCGCCGGGCCCGGCCAAAGACGGCTCAAGCTCCTTCTGGTATCCTACTTGTATACCTGAAGGAGCATGCCATGAGCACTACCACGACTCTTTCGAGAGCTACCCAGCCGTCCGCCGCCCACGCCCCCGGCGCCTTGTCCGCCCGGGACCGCTGCCTCAAAGCCGTGCGCTTCCGGAAGCCGGATACGGTTCCCATCTGGACGCCGGGCTATGCCGCCGAGTTCGTGGCCCGCTGGCAGGCTTTCATGAGGAACGATAGCCTCACACCGCGGGACTTCTACCGGCACGACACATCAATCCTCATCGGCAATGAAACGTTCTTCCCATCCACGGCGGGCCCCGTGCGGCAGGACGGCGAGTACGAAATCCGCCGTGACGGCTGGGGCCGCACGGTGCGAGCCCGCAAAGGCGCGGTTTTCAGCGAGATGATCGATTCCGTCCTGAACGACAAGCGCGAGTTGGATCGGCTCGCGTTCGAGCCGTATGAGAGCGATATGCGCTATCACAGACTCGCGGAGCGTGCGCAGGCCGGCCGGGCCCCGGGCGTCTTCGCCATCGCGAAGGTGGGCGGCCTGTTCCGGCGCACCGGCTTCCTGCGCGGCGAGGAGGACCTGTTGGTCGACATGGCGCTGGACGAGCCGTTCTGCGACGCGCTGTTCGACAAGGTCGCCGAACATCTGCGGGGCATGGCGCTGGAGACATTGCGCCGTACCGACACCTGGGCGAACGGCCTGATGGTTTTCGACGACATGGCGATGACGAACGGGCCGGTATTCAGCCCGGCGATGTTCGAGCGCTACCTGCTGCCCCGCTACCAGCGCATGATCGACGCATGGCGCCGCGCGGGCTGCGCGCATGTCTACATACACAGCGACGGGAACGTGGCGCCGCTGCTGGACCTCTATCTGGCCTGCGGGTTCGAAGGGTGCAACCCGCTCGAGCCGCGCTGCGTGCCGGACCTCATGGCGTTGCGCGAGCGGTACGGCACCCGCCTGATCGCGATCGGCGGCGTGTGCAATACGCGCATCCTGCAGACGAACGACCGCCGGCTGATCGCCCGGCACATCGAGCCGCTCGTCGAACTGGCGCTCGAGGGCGGCGTGATCCTCGGCACCGCCTCCATCCCGGCCGAGGTTCCGCCCGGCGCGTATCACTACGCCATGGAACTGATGCAGGCGGTGTGAGAGGGGATGGGCCCGCGAAAGCGCGCGAAAGGGACGCGAAAAGCAGATTTGTCTCTCGCCCGCTCGCAGACTCGCTCGAGCTCGCGAAGGGCGCAGAGGCGTGGTCGGTTCGGGCTACGGATGTCTCGGCAAGCATACCGTTGTTGCGGGAATCGAAAGGATTGCCACGAGGCATCACTTTCACGGTCAAGATTGCCTTTTGGGCCTCGTGGCAATCCTCGATTCCCGCAACGAGCGCCTTCAGTGGCTTCGTTATCGAAAGCGGCAACGAAAGACAAGAAAGTCACGGGCGCCCGAGAGGTCAGAAGTCAGAGGTCAGATAGGCAACCCGTGTATGCGGGAAGATGAGCTGATCTCTGATCTATGACTTCTATCCCATGGCCGGTCTGCTCCGCTGGGGTGTCGACAAAGACTGCGACAAAAAGACCGTTCGGCACGCAACGGAAACGACGAAGTGGAAAAGACGAGGGAGGGAGCCAACGTTCAACATTCAACGCTCAACATTCAACGTTGAACGTTGGGCCCAAGAACAAACGGGAGCAAAACACCGTCCTGCACCGTACCGCTGAGAGCCGCCGCAAAGTGTCTGCCAGCGTCCGCCGAGGCATCACGATGTAGGAGATTCTATTGTCGCCAACGGGCTCAAGACACCACCCACATCACCACAAGCCCGACGGCCAGCCCGCTCGCGTAGGCTGCCACGGCCAGTAACAGGGGTTTCAGGTTGTCCAGTTCCTTCATTTCTCTCTCCCCCTATCCCAGAACTGTCGGGGGAAGGGGCGGAACCTGACAGCAGAAGGCTGGAAGAACGGAGAATGGGAAAGATGGAAGATTGGAAGATTGGAAGGATGGAAGATTGGAGGATTGGAAGGATGGATGGGGGGAGGATTGAGGGGATCAATCGTCGCAGTCAAGGGTCGAAATCGAGGCGTGAGGTGGTCTTCGCCGGTTGATTAAGACGCTGATTGCGATTGGCAATCCCTTGGGACAGCCCATTCAGCGTTCATCATTACTCGATGATGACGGTGTCGGATTCCTTGGTGGGTGTCGGCGTGCAACGCCAGTGTTGGACGGGGCCGTAGCGGCGCTCGATTTCCTCGCGGCAGGCGTGGACCAATTCGCCCATATCTTCGGCGGGCAGCACGGCTTCCAACTTTCGCTCGGTGTCGGCGTCCGGTGCGGAAGACGCCTGTTTGGACATCGAGAATATTTCGGCCACGAATCCGGGCCCGTCCGGCTTGTCCGAGATCTCGACCCGGAACGAACGCTCTTCGTTGTGACAGGCACATTCCTTTCGAAGTGTCATGCTCCATGCCTTTCGTCGGACGTCCGTGTCCCGTACCCTGAGAGCCATCATACAGGATGTGGAGGCGTGGTGTCAAGGAACCGATCCCTTTCGATGCTGAACAGCCACCAGCGTTGTGTTGGCGGAGCAGGGACTGGAGAATTCGCAGGTCATAATCTCATTCGTAATCACCAATCAAACGCGGAGCGGGGACTCAACCAGCGGTTCGGCAAGGAAGATGGATCCGGAAATCGTCGTCCGTGGTCGTCGCGCGTGGTCGTCGACCGAATCTTCGTCGCCCGATCGTGACCGTGAACCGAATCCCTGGCGGTCGACCAAAACCGTGGGGCG
>JAFGHX010000050.1 GCA_016929905.1 Kiritimatiellia bacterium | reverse complement strand
CTGGGGCCGCTCCTTGCCCATCTGGCCGTCGGCCCATTTCTTCATGCCGCGCCACTGCCGGGCATGCGTGGTCTCGATCCTCCGCCGCAGGGCCGGCAGGTCCTTGGCCGTGAAGAAGATGCGGGGATGGCCGGGCTGGACCGTGAACGTTTCCGCGGCACGTGTGGTGGGTGCTGTGCTCATTACCGATACCGACACCAGCCCCAGCATCAGGGCCCCGTTGAGACGTTGTCGTACTGTCATTCTCTTCATCGCCGGCCTCCTTTCTGCCTGAAGGATGTCCGCCGACCCTGGTTTTCGGACAGGAAAAATCCGGCACGGTACACGCCGCTCGGCAACAGCCCATGTTCCGCACAGTCTGCGCCGAAGCGCTTGGCCGGTCCGGATCGCGGGGAGAAGGGGACGAAGCCGAGCTCGCGCCTTTGGCTGCCAGGGTCCTGCCCCCGGCGGAGCCGGTTCCTATCGTGCGCGCGTGTGGCTCGGCGAGCAAGTCCGCAGGGAGCGTAGGGATTCGAGCGTGTCGTTGGCACTCACATTGCCTGTCACGCCCAGTCGCTGGAGCAAGTCCATGGCTTCGCTGATCGAGGTGTGCAGGCGGGCCGCAACGTTGCGAAGGGTCATGCGTCCCTGGCGATAGCGTTCGGCAAGGTGAAGCTCGTAACCCATGGCGAGAAGCTTCCGCATCGCAACCGAATCGTCGATGTGCTCGACTCCGCCAACATCATGAATGGCCGATACGAGTTCGTCCGACAGCCTCAGCGTCTTTGTCGTCATGACGCCTTCCCTCCCGTCAGCATAAGCGCGGCGGCGGCATACTCCTCCGGGCTGATCATGGGCCGCAAACGCTCCAAGGCTTCGTTGGCGGCCCCGGGGGAGATCGCCTTCTGCTCGCGGAGCCGGGCAATCATGACGCCGGGAACAGCGAACGGGATGCCGAGCGCCCTCAAGCGGCGAATGAATCTGGCATCGTCGGAGGAGACCGCATCGTACGCGCCGGTCTCGAATAGCCGCAACACAGCGTCTTCCCCTTTGCCCCGCGCGGCGGATGTCGGTGCAACCGTCAACCGGGTCGCCTCGATGTTCTTCCTGATTCTGGCGGCATCCGGACGCGCACGAGCCGCCTTGACACATTCATGCTGCACGGAACGCGGAATCGTCACCTCCCACGCCTCACACACCGTCTCCTTCAAGCCGGCCTTCGTGATCTTGATCAGACTGTCGGAATCCATAATCACCTTCATCGTACTCTATTGTAATGGATAGACTACGGACGTCAAGCCGGGAATCGGTGCGGCCGGGCGCTGCGAGTTGCCTGGCGGTGAGCGCCGGTCCGGGAACCCGTTGATGGCGCCGGCTGGAGCCGGTACGCCTCGGCCCTCAACGCCGGGCCGGCGCGATCGCGATCGTCCCGCCCGCACCCGAGGGCGTGACGAAGAAGAGCGGCCTTTCTCAGCCGCCGACTTGCTTCGGGGGGCGGAATGCCGTAGCATCGAAGGCCCATGCAGGCGTTCGATCGGAATCTCACCGACCTGGCGCGCCTCCTGGATGCGCATCCGGAGCACACGCCGGAATCCATTGCGGTGCTGTGCCTGGGGCCCGATCCGGACAGGGCCGTGGGCGGGTACGGACTCGAGATCGCCCGGCACTGGGCGGCCGGCGACCCAGCCGCCGCCGCGGACGCGCTCGAGCGCGCGCGCCGGCGGTTCGGACTGCTCCCGCCGGCCCTCTTCGTTCTGCAGCATGAGCTGCGCCTTGCGGCGGGCGAGGCACCCGGTCTGGCACGGGATCTGCTCCGCTACGGTTGCGACGCCGTGGCCGCCGGTCAGTACGACCTGGGCCTCGAGGCCCTGGGCAAAGCCTATGTCATGGATATGCGGCACGGGTTCGGCCTGACGCGCGATATCCAGGCCGCGCTCGAAGCGGCCGGCGCATACGAACGTGCGGCCGGTGCCTGCCCGCCCATCGAGCGTCGCCCGGCCGATCCCGCGGCGGATCCGCTCGTTCATGTGGGGCTGGTCGTTCCCAACCAGGCGGACGCCGTCGTGGCCTACTCGCGCCGGGTGCTCCACTTCGCGCGCCACGTCGACCGCGCCGGGTTCCGGTTGAGCGTGTACGTCACCGAGAACATGTGCCCGCGGGCCGGCCTGCTGCCCACGTTGTACGCATCCGAGCCCACGGCCGTGCGCGGCCCGGCCACGCTCGCGGAACTCGGCCGGCTGGGCGTGCCCGTGCGCATCGGCTCCACGCGGACGCCCATCACGACGGCCGCGCTCGAGCTGGCCCGGCAGATGGCACAGGATGCCGTGGACGTCGTGGTCCTGCAGGCCGGCCTCGCCATGCCGATCGATTGGCTCGCCACGCGGCTCGCGCCCGCGCCCGCCAAGCTGCAGATCCATATCGGCCTGTCCGCCTACCAGCGCGGCATCCAGGCCACGCTGTTCGACAACGCCGTCAACATGGCGCGCGAGGCCGCCGCCTGGCCCGAGTGGGCCGGCCGGCAGGTGCTCGTGCGGCGCGGCACGGATATCGCCGCGCTCGATGCCTGCACGCCGGCGGCCCGCGCCGCATTCGGCATCCCGGCCGATGCCGTCCTGATCGGCACGCTGAGCAACAGTCTCGATGCCCGTTTGAGTCCCGCCTTCTGCGAGACGATGGCCGGCGTGCTGGCTGCCGGCCCACGCGCCTGGTACGCGGCCGGCGGGGTGGTGAGCGCTCCCGACACGCTGAAGGCGCGCTTCGCGCGGCGCGGCGTCGCGGACCGCGTCGTGTTCGCCGGCCAGCAACGCGAGCCGGGCACGTTCCTCAAGATGCTGGATATCTACGCCAACGAGTTCCCGACGGGCGGCTCGCAATCCGTCGTCGAGGCCATGGCTTGCGGACTGCCCGTTGCCGCCATGCGCTGCGCCGATACCCACGCCGAGAGCGTGGGGGCAGACATCGTCGGAGAACCCCCGGCCATCCCGGCCTTCGATCCGCGGCGCTACCGCGCGTTGCTCGAGACGTGGCTGCGCGATGCGGCCGCCCGCAAGGCGGCCGGCCGGCGGCTGCGCGAGCGGGCCGAACGCGAGTTTTCGGTGCGGACCTTCGTGCGGCGCGTGTGCGAGCTGGGCGCCGAATACGCGCGGGCCGGGTGCCGCGGCGCATCCCCTGTCGGAGGAGCACGACATGCCTGATCCGTCAGATCGGTCCGATCGGCCAGCTCGAGCGCAGAACGAGTTGCCGGCTCCTCTGCGCCTGGCCCTCATCGCCGACCAGCCGAACTGGGCCTATGCCCGCATTGCCAGGGGCATCGCCCCCTGGCTTGACCGTGCGGGGTTCTCCTGCAGCATCGGATATGCGTGCGGCCCGCTGCTCGAGCAGGCCAGGGCACTGGCCCGCGAGTCGGACGCCGTCCTCTCCTTCGGCTTCCCGATCTTCACGAAGCACGGGGTCTTTCGCGAGCAGGCCGATCGCCTGCTCCTGGGCCTCTGGGACAGCGCCTACGTGGAGGACAGGGCAACCTGCGAGGGGCTGGCGCGCGCGCGGGCCACCCTGTGCTTCAACCGCGCCATCCATGCGGCCGCGCTGGCCGCGGGGTTGACGAATACCGTGCTCGTCTCGCCGCCCGTCGGAGTGGATCCCGACTTGTTCGCTCCGGCCCCCGCCATGGAACCGGCGTCCGCGCCGCCGCCGCCGCGCGCGTTGCGCCTGGGCTTCGTGGGCAACCTGAACCGTGCGAACAAGCGCCTGGACCTGGTTGTCGCCCTGATGAAGGCCGTTCCGCCCGCCGTCGAATTCCTCCTGATCGACCCGCCCGGCCGGAAGAACCAGCGCGTGGTCGCCGATCCGGACCTGGTGCGCTACTACCGCAGCCTGGATGTCCTGCTGTCCGTCAGCGACTACGAGGGCGGGCCGCTGCCGCCCATCGAGGCGGCGGCCTGCGGCGTGCCCTGCCTCTGCACGCCCGTCGGCATCCTGCCCGAGTTCGTACGCCACGAAGGCAACGGCCTGCTGGTCAACGGGAACCTCCATGAGCTGCGCAGCGCCGTGGCCCGGCTCCTGCATGAGCAGGGGCTCCTGGCCCGCATGAAAAGCGCCGCCCGGCCGCGCGCGCTGGAATGGCGATGGGAGGAGGTCGCGCAGGCCTATGCCGCGGCCATCCGGGCCGCGACGTCGGCCTGACCGGCTTTCGCAATCGGAACATCGCGTATTTCGCCGCACGGACCGACATCCCTCTCTTCTATCAAATGCATGCGGGCGAGTGTGACTATGAAGTGACCGGGGTGAGGGCACGCGTCCTGCCCGTCACGGTATTCGCGGGAATCCTCGTGCAATTCGTCAAAGTCGCGCGTCGCAGAAAAGCCGCTGATGGCGGTGCTATCCGCGGCCGCAGCAGGTTACTGGTGCAATGTGCGGGCTAGGCCTGTGCGCCCGACGCGACGCGCCCCTGCCATCAGCGCCGGAGGGGCGCAATCGTCACCGTTCCACCCGCCCCGCCGGGGGTCGTGAACGCGAGCGAACACGATGACGCAAACCCCTTCCGCACGCCTTCCTGGGTCCTTGTGTCCTGCGTGCGCTGGGTCTGCATCACCCGGCCGTTCAGCCGGATCGCGTAGTCCACATTCGCCGGAAGATCGGCGATCAGGTGCCGGGTCTCCCCGTTTTCCGGGAGGCGGTAGCTCAGGGATTCGCCGGCGCCCAGCAAGTCCCTTTCCCTGGCGAACCACACGACCGTGTCGGGCTCGCCCCGATCGCCCCTGATGAAGCCGCCCAGCATGTTCGCGGTCTCCAGGCGCGTGACGGCCGGAATGGCCGTCTGGTCCTTGTCCACGGGCATCAGCACGTTCAGGAACAGGTCGCGTTCCGCCGGCTTCGGCGGCTCGACCTCGATCCGCCACGCGCCGGGTACGTTGCCGTCCGGAAGCTTGGAAGACAGCGGGTAGTTCCTGCCGTTCACTTCGAATTCATGTCCCGGCCCGCCGACCAGCGATACCTGCCCCCCTTGAGGCTCGAGCATCCTGACGTAGAGCGTGCCGGCCCCTTCCGTGGCGCACCAGGCGCCGGGTACGACCTGTTCCGGTTTGTCCACGGTGTGCAGCAGCCATTTCTTGGTGTACTCGGGCCGGGCTGCCTGAACCCGGTCGAAAACCACGATCGTCGGCGGGTTCGCCTTGAGTTTCGGGTGCAGGACCACGAGCTGCCGCGTGAATTTCTTGAGCTTCTTCGCGCTGTAGGCGCGTGTGGCGTCGCCCAGCACGCGGACATAGCCTTGGCCCGGTTCGAAGACGACGATATCACCCGTATCGTATTTCGGGTCCGTAAGGGCTTGATCGAGTGTTTTCGGACGGCTGTCCTTGCCGTTGAGGCTCTTGAGATAGAGTTGTCCGCCGTCGTTTGAAAGAACACGCTTGTGCCACGGATTCCTCGCCTCTTCGTCCGGGTCAAAGACCGTGATGCTGTTGTGCGCCACGGTGCGCTCGTAGTAATTGACGTAGTGCGAGGTCCCGTGGCTGTCGTAACCGCCGGCGTCCAGGGCCAGGTGCCCTTTGCGGTAGAGGGTGAAGCTGTTCTGGTCGTAGTGATTGTGGCCCCCGACGAAATTCCCGCACTTGAAACTCACCACCGTGGCGTCCGGTTCGTACCAGCCGGTCCGAATCACCGCCACGCCAGCGCCCTGGAAATGGCGCGCCAGGGGCAGGGCGTCGGGCGGCGTTTCCGGCACGGACGGGTCGTACCACAGGATGTCGTACCAGGCCTCGTTGCCGGTTTCTGGTTTCGTCATGTGATTGACGTACCATTGCGCGTGTGGGTTCCGATACCTGGAAGCGAGCATGCTCAGGTACTTGCGCTCCCAAGCGCTGACGCCGGGGTATTTCCCGTCGCCTTGCCGCAGCATCGTCTTGTCCGGATACGTTCCATATATAAGTCCGTATGCAAAATTTTGAAGCTCGGGCACAAACAGGTCATTGCCCGTGGCGGTGCGGAACGCCTCGATGGGCAGGAAGGTCGAGAGCAACGCGTGCCGCGTGTATTCCATCGAGCCCCCCTCGGCCCCCGCCATGCCGTCGCCGGGTCCGCTGAAATGCCGATGGATGCGGACAAAAGCCTCGGATACCGACAGGGCGGCGGCGATGTATTTTTCGGCGTTTGGATGGTCGCCGTGCATGGCCAGGCCCGCCATACCCATATCGCCGGCGTCCGTGGTGCGGTGATTGGATAGGGGGTGCCAGACTCTCTTGACAGGCCCTTCCAGCAGCCAGTTGGCATGCGCATCGAGCCCTTTCAGAATCGCGGCCTTGTCCTCAGCCGTCAGCCGGTCGTAGCACCAGTCATAGGCGAGGGACATCGCGCGTGCCCGGGTTGCAATGCCCAAATCACCCTTCACCGATTTAGACGCATCGAGAGCCGCTGCCGTTTTCGCCATGGAGATCGCCGCGTCCGCGTATTTCTTCTCGCCGCTCAGGCGATAGAGGAAGGCGTACACCGGCGGCGAGAACCACAGCGTCGCTTCTTTCCAGTCCTTGCCCGGCGTGAAGGAGTCCCACTTCCAGTCCTTGCCCAGGTTCCCGTCGGCCCAGTTCTTCATGCCGCGCCACTGCCCGGCATGCGTGGTCTCGATCCGCTTCCGCAGGGCCGGCAGATCCTTGGCCGTGAAGAAGATGCGCGGATGCCCGGGCTCGACCGTGAACGGCTGGCGCGCAGCCGCCGCGGCGCAGGCAGCGGGCGCCGTGCTCATTACCGCTCCCGAAACCAGCCCCAGCATCAGGGCCCTGTTGAGACCTTGCCGTACTGTGATTCTCTTCATCGTCGATCTCCTTTTCTACCTGAAGGATGTCCGCCTGCCCAGATTTCCGGACAGGAAAATCGATGTGGAGGGACGGCGTGGAAGCCGTCCCTCCACGGATCGTGTTGTCGTCGTTGGAGGGCCGGGTTCTCCGCCACGGGCGGATCTTCGGCACCCCGGCTCACGCGGGTCCGGCCCCACCGTCATTGTCGTCCGCGGGCCGGCGCAATCGTGACCGCCCCGCCGTCACTGACGCAGCCGCTCACTTCGGCAGCGGGACGTCGGTCCGTTCGTGGCGTATGCGAGGTTTGAACTCGCCGATCCCGCCGCGCCAGAAATGCTGTTTGGCCAGGTCAACCTCGGCGACCACGACGCTGCCCTTTTCCGTGGCGCGAACGAGCAACTCGCCGTCGAGGCCCCACACACCGGACTGCATCCAGTCGTCGTTGACGCCGTAGGTTGCGCTGACCAGGTAGACCTGGTTCTCGAGCGCACGGGCGCGGGCAAGCGCGGGCGGGCCGCCCCAGATGGGCAAGGCGATGATTTCCGCGCCGTTCGCGGCAAGTCCGCGCGCGACTTCGGGCACGAACACGTCGAAACAGATCATCATGCCGATCTTGCCGATCGCCGTGTCAAAAACGGGATATTCGCGGCCCGGTGCGGTTCCGCGGCGATACTCGTCGCGCGCCGGGCACACCTTGCGGTACTTGCCGACCAGCTCACCGGCCGGGCTGAGCAGCACGGCGGTGTTGTAGAGAAGATGGCCGCTGCGTTCAGGGATGCTGGTCACGATGTGGAGGTTGTGCCGCTTGGCCAGGGCGGCCAGGAAGTGGGTGGACGGCCCGGGCACGGGCTCAGCCACTTCGCTGTACGACAGGCCGGTGTGCGCCGCGTTGACGATCTCGCCCAGGACCACCAGATTTGCCCGCTGCTCAGCGGCCTTTGCGACGTGCGGCTCGAGCTGGCGCAGGTTGTCCATGGCCGTCTGGCCGCCGCGCGGCCGGTAATTCGCCGCGGCCAGGCGGACGATGCGCGGTGGGCGCGGCCCGCTCTTGACCAGGGAGACGGCGCCCCATTCAATCTCGCTGTGCGGCTCCCAGCGCAGGTGCAGTTCGACCGTCGCGTGCGTCGCGGTCGGCGGCGCCTGGAAGATGTCCGTGAACGGCGTCCAGCCGCGCGCGTCGGCCGGCAGCTCGCGTGCGTAAGACGGGGGCTGGGCCCCACGGCCGTCGGCGTTCCGGAACACGAGTTCGACGTACGTGTGATAGCGAGGATTGGCGACGCGGTCCATCCTCGCGTGTGCCGTGATGCGGTAATGGCTCCCGCCCTCGACCTCAAAGGTCTTCTTCCAGGCCCCGTCCAGGCCTTCACGCTGGTCGTGCTTGATCCGCAAGCCGCCTTGCCCGTCGGGCCCGCCGGTGCGGTTGACCTCGAATTCCGGGCGCAACTCCTCGCGGGGCGTGGACGGGCGCCACCCGTTGAACTCCAGCCCGCCCTCCACCCGCACCGCCACGAGGACCAGCAGCGCACCGGCAATAACCGCGCGTCCATGGCCTCGCTCGGGTCGACTCCTCATTTCATCCTCCCTTCCACCGTGCTCTTCTGCGCCATGCCATAGACGCGGACACGATCGACCCAGACGCACTTCGGCACGAAATTGCGGATCCCGAACCAACCGCCGCCGGTCAGGGCGGTCCATCCGTATTCGGGCGTTCCCATGTTGCCGGGGTCGACGAGGTCGATGGCCTTTGCGCCGTCGACGAACAGAACGATGCGTTTGCCGATCACGCGCAGGTCCAACTCGAACCACGTCAGCGGCTTGCCGCGGAACGGCGAATCGCAGGCCGCGATCACGGTCTCTTCCTGAAACCGCTTGTACGATACTTCCGCCAGCGCCGCCGCGGCCGTTCCGCCGATGTAGCGCAGGTTGCACGCTTTCTCGTCGTTGCGCAGGATACCGACCGAATACATCGCCCAGATCGGATCGCCGGCATAGCGCGCGTAGGCCGAATCGGGCCGGACCCAGTCGAATATGGTGGCGTGGCCGGAATCCGGCATGGGGCGGGCATTGAAGAGCAGGATGCCGCGGTTGCCGCTTTCCCCCCGGGCCCGCAGGCAGATTCGCACATCGCCCGCAAGACGCCGCTTGCACCAAAGCACCGAGGCCCGTTGCCCCGCGTCGGCCCCGCCGGCCCGCGTGGCGATCTTCAGAGCGCTTGCGTTCCCTTCGCGCTCGATCGCAAGCTCGGCGGTCCCGTCGAGATGCCAGCGCTCGCGGTAGGACTCGTCGGAGAACTCTTCCTCGAAGACAGGTTGCCAGTCCGCCGCGTCTTCGCGCACGGCGGCGCTCCGCGCGGCCGTGCGCGGGGACAAGCGGACCGGCGCAATCGCGATCGTCCCGCGCGCCCCGGCGGGGGTCGTGAACGACAGCGAACACGATGGCTCGAGGTCCTTCTTCTCGCCCGTTTGGGTTCGTGTGTCTTGCGTCCGCTGGGTCTGCACGATCGTGCCGTCCAGCCGGATTGCGTAGTCCACATTCGCGGGGAGATCGTTGATCAGGTGGCGGACCTCACCCCCCTGTTCGATGCGGTAGCTGACGGATTCGTCAGCGCCCAGCGCGGCCTTGTCCCTGGCAAACCACACGAGCGTGTCGGGCTCGCCCCGTTCGCCCTTGATGAAGCTGCCCAGCATGTTGGCGGCCTCGAGTCGCGTGACGGCCGGAACGGACGCCTGGTCCTTGTCCACGGGCCGTAGCACGTTCAGGAACACGTCGCGCTCCGCCGGCGCCGGCGGTTCGAGTTCGAGGCGCCAATTTCCCGGCACGTTCGGCGGCCGATTCGCCGCGTCCTTCTCCGGCAGCGGATAGTTCGTGCCGTTCACCTCGAACTCGCGGCCGGGCCCGCCCACGAGCGTTACCCTGGCCCCGCGCGGCTCGAGCATGCGCACGTAGAGCGTGCCGTCCCCTTGCGTGGCGCGCCAGGTGCCGGGGCCGACCTGCTCCGGCTTCTCGGCGGTGTGCAGCAGCCACTTCTTCGCATAGTCGGCCCGGGTCGCTTCGACCCGGTCGAAGACGACGACGGTCGGCGGGTTCGTCTTGATGGTCGGGTGGAGCAGCACAAGCTCGCGCGTGAGACTCTTGAGCTTGTGCGGGCTGTAGGCGCGCGTGGCGTCGCCCAGAACACGCGCGTAGCCGGGTGCCTGTTCCAGAACCACGATATCACCCGTGTCGTATTCCGGGCTGCGAAGGAACTGCGCGATCGTCTGCGGCTCCGTCTCCCCCGCGCCCTTGCGGAAGCGCAGACAGATCTGGCCGCCGTCGTTGGCGGCTTTGCCGAAGTTGCCCGTATGGTCTTCAGCCGGGTCGAAGATCGTGACGGTGTTGTGGGCAACGGTCCGCGAATAGTAGTTGAGCCAGTGCGTGCTGTACCATCGGTCATAGCCGCCGCTGTCGATGGCCAGGTGCCCTTTGCGGTAGATGGTGAAGCTGTTCTGGTCGTAGTGATCGTGACCGCCAAAGAAATCGCCGCACCTGAATGTGACCACGGTGGCATCGGGTTCATACCAGCCGGTCCGCAGCACGGCCATGCCATACCCCTCGAACGCGCGGGCAAGCGGCATGTCATCGGGCGGCGTTTCCGGCACGGCCGGATCATGCCAGAGGATGTCGTACCAGGCAGCACTGCCGGTAATGGGCTTGTCGGCCACGTGCTGGACGAACCATTGCGCGTGCGGATTGCGATACCGGGAGGCAATCATGCTCATGTACTTGCGCTCCCAGGTGGTGTCGGCCTGGGGGTATTTCACGTCGTTTCCGCGCAGCAGTGTCGTGTCCGGATACGTTCCGTACAGCGTGCCGTAGGCGAATTGCTCGAACTCGGGCGCGAACAGGTCCTCGCCCAGCGCGCCGCGGCATGCCGCGCAGAACAGGAAGGCCGGGAGAAGCTGGTGCCGCTGGTATTCCAGCCCCTCGTGCCACATGCCGTCGCCGGGCCCGCTCATGTACTGCATCGCCGGGATGATGCCCTGCCTGTACGCCGACAGCGCGCAGCCGAGATACTTCGCGCCGTTCGGGTGGTCGCCGTGCATGGCAAGGCTCGCAATCCCAAAGTAGGTGACGTGGTGCGCGCGGTGGTTGTTGAAGTCCGGATAGCCGCCGCGCGTGGACAGCGCTTCGTAGACCAGGCCGCCGAGCTCGTCGAGGCCTTTCAGAAGCGCCGTCTTGTCCCCGGGCGTCAGCCGATCGTGGCACCAGTCATAGGCGAAGGCCACAGCGCCGGCACGGGACGCCCGGTTGTCGATGTGTTGCGTGTCTTCCTTGCGATTGGCCGGCCGACCGCCACGCGGTGCATCCGCGAAATCGACGGTCAGTAGCTCTTTCGCCATCGAGATGGCCTTCTCAGCGTAGGCCGGCTCGCCGCTGAGCCGATAGAGAAAGGCGTAGGTCGCCACCTGCCCGCGACGTTCTTTGTCGGACCGCCTGCTGTCCCTGTGGCCGTCGGCCCATTGCTTCATGCCGTTCCACTGCTGGGCATGCGTGGTCTGGATCCTCTTCCGCAGGGCCGGCAGGTCCTCCTGCGTGAAGAAAATCCGCGGATGGCCGCGCCCGACCGTGAACGGCTGGCGCGCGGCCGCAGCAGCGCAAGCGCCGGGCCGTGTGCTCATCACCGATACCGAAACCAGCCCCAGCATCAGGCTGCCGTTGAGACGTCGTCGTACTGTCATGCTCGTTCCCTCCTCGGGCCCCTCTTTGCCTGAAGGGTGTCCGCCAGCCCTTGTTTCCAGACAGGAAAATCGATCAGGAAAGCAGAACTACGGTAGCCGCGCTGTTTCGACTATGCCCCCTGGCCGGATTGTGCGGATACGGGAGAGACTATCACTGCAAATGGCGCCTGCAAATCGCGCCGGTCACCGCATTTGTGCTGAACAACCCCTGCCGATTATTCTTGCGGCAAACTGTCGTTTTGTGACAGTATCTCGCAAGTGCAGACCATCACGGAAATCGCGCTCCTGAAAGCGAAACGCGGCATCTTCACGCGCCGGGAGGCCGCGTGCTGGGTCGACAGTGACGGGGCTCGCCTTGACGCGTTACTGAAACGAGCGGTAGCCCACGACGAGATCCGGAGAATCTGCCGCGGCCTGTACTGCCTGGCGGATCGCTACATGCGAAGCCGAATCCATCCGTTCCCACTCGCCCAGCGGATTCACGGGCCGAGCTACGTCAGTCTCGAATCGGCGCTGTCCTATCATGGCTGGATTCCCGAAGCCGTTCACGCGATCACCAGTGCGTCACTGGGCCGGGCACGCACGTTCACCACACCCCTCGGCCTGTTCCGTTTTGCGCGGGTACCCCAGACCCTTTTTTTCGGCGGGGTCGATAGGGTCTCCATGGAGGACGGCGAGAGCTTTTTCCTGGCCACGCCGTTGAAGGCCTTGGGCGACTATGTGTGCGTACATCGCCTCGATTGGCGCTCGGCCAAGCCCGTGGAGGAGAGTCTTCGGGTAGATCGGGATGTGTTGGCCGGGCTGGCCGGCCAGGCCTTCGATCAACTTGTACCGCTGTACAAGTCACTGCGGGTCCGTCGCTTCCTTTCCGAACTCAGAAAGGATCTTGGTCTATGAGCGTTCGAATCATCCAGGAGCGGCTCGCCGCTTACAACTGCAAGTCCAGTTTGGAGGAGGAACAGGCCTTGCGCGAGATTACGCAGGAGATCATCCTGGCCGGACTGGGCAGAACGGATTTCTTCGGTTGCGCCGGGTTCCAGGGCGGCACCTGTCTGCGTGTCTTCCACTCGCTCAATCGCTTTTCCGAGGACATGGATTTTGCCCTGTGCGAGGCGGACACGGAATTTGCGTTGGTCCCTTATCTCGAGCAAGTCTGTCTGGAACTCAACGCGTACGGATATGAGTTCGAAATCGACGATCGCTCGAAGAGCAGCGAGGCGGTCAGGAAAGCGTTTCTGAAAGATGACTCGGTGGGCAAGCTGCTTCACCTGGACTATCGCCCTCAGACCGGCCCGATGCGAAAGCTGCGGATTAAGCTGGAAGTGGACACCAACCCGCCGGCCGGCGCGTCGTACGAAATGCCCGTGCTGGACTACCCCTTCCCGTCGGCCGTGCGCGTCTTCGACTTGCCCAGTGGCTTTGCCGGCAAGATCCATGCGCTGTTTTGCCGCGACTATCTGAAGGGGCGCGACTGGTACGACTTCGTCTGGTATACCGCAAGGCGGGTTGCCATCAACCACCGGCTCCTGTCCGCGGCTTTGAACCAGCAAGGCCCATGGCGGGGACAACGTGTCCAGACCGACGACGCCTGGTGCATGGCGCAACTCAAGGCGGCGATCGGGGAGCTGGATTGCGAACAGGCCCGCCGCGACGTCGAGCGTTTCGTGAAGCCGCGGGAGTTGCCCTCGCTCGAGCTCTGGACCCGCGAGTTCTTCCTGCGGCAATGCGAGAAACTGGCGCAACGCGCGCCGTAGTCAACTGGCCGGCGCGATCGCGACCGTCCCGCCCGCCCCGGCGGGGGTCGTGAATGAGAAGGAACTCGAGGGGGCCAGGTTCTTCCGCACGGCCGTCTCCGTCCGCGTGTCCTGTGTCCGCCGGGTCTGGAGCAGCCTGCCGTCCAGCCGGATCTCGTATTCCACGTTCGCCGGCAGATCCGCGATGAGGTGCCGGGTTTCACCATTCTCCGGGAGGCGGTAGCTGATGGAATCGCCGGCGTCCAGTGCGTCCTTGTTTTTGGCAAACGCGACCACCGTGTTCGGCTCGCCGCGTTCGCCCTTGATGAAGCCGCCCAGCATGTTGTCGGTCTCCATCCGCGTGACGGTTGGAATGGAGCCCTCGCCCTTGTCCACGGGCACCAGCACATTCAGGAACAGGTCGCGCTCGGCCGGTGTGGGCGGTTGCACCTCGATCCGCCAGTTCCCCAGATAGTTCGGCGGCGTCTTCGGCCTCTTCTTCTGAGGGGGCGGATAGTTCTTCCCGTTCACTTCGAACTCCCGCCCCGGCCCGCCGACGAGCGCTGCCTTGGCCCCTTGCGGCTCGAGCATGCTCACGTAGAGCGTGCCGTCCCCTTCCGTGGCGCGCCACGTGCCGGGCGCGACCTGCTCCGGCTCGTGTTCGGTGTGCAACAGCCATTTCTTCGCGTACTCGGGCCGGGTGGCACGGACGCGGTCGAAAACCACGACGACCGGCGGGTTCGCCTTGATCTTCGGATAAAGGACCACGAACTCACGCGTGAATTTCTTGAGCTTCTTCGCGCTGTAGGCGCCCGTGGCGTCGCCCAGCGCCCGCACATAGCCCTGGCCCTGTTCGAAAACGACCATATCACCCGTCTGATATTGCGGGTCGCTCCGGACGTGCTCGACTGTCCGGGGTTTGTTGTCCGCACCGTTGCGATGGTGGAGGTAGATCTGTCCGCCGTCATTGGCGTTGTTGTTGAAGTTGTTCGCCAGGTCTTCGTTCGGGTCAAACACCGTGATGGTGTTGTGTGCCACGGTACGGTTGTAGTAGTTGACGTGATGCGAGCACCCCCAGGAAGCGTAGCCGCCCGCGTCCAGCGCCAGGTAGCCTTTGCGGTAAATGGTGAACTGGTTCTGATCCATGTGACAGTGTCCCCCGAAATGGTCGCCGCACTCGAACGTGATCACCGCGGCGTCCGGTTCATACCAGCCGGTCCGGGCCACCACCACGCCCATCCCCCGGAAATGGCGCGAAAGCGGCAGGTCGTCGGGCGGCGTTTGCGGCACGGCCGGGTCATACCACAGGATATCGTACCAGGCCTCCGCGCCGGTGATGGGCTCGTTCACCTTGGGCATATGCTCGATGTACCATTGCGCGTGCGGGTTGCGGTACTCGGAGGCAATCACGCTCATGTATTTGCGCTCCCATCTGCTG
Organism: Kiritimatiellia bacterium; assembly: GCA_016929905.1. Taxonomy (GTDB): domain Bacteria; phylum Verrucomicrobiota; class Kiritimatiellia; order JAFGHX01; family JAFGHX01; genus JAFGHX01. Next base: position 6,537 of record JAFGHX010000050.1, on the reverse strand, counting down.
ATTGCGGGAAAATGGTTGTCGCCCGATCGCAGCATCGTGTTGTCCGGATACGTTCCATAGATCAGCCCGTACGCGAAATTCTGGAACTCGGGCGCAAACAGGTCCTCACCCAGGGCGTTGCGGAACGCCTCGAATAGCGGCCATACACTCTTGAATTCGTGCCGCACGTATTCCCACCCCTCCCAGAACGCCCCGTCGCCGGGGCCGCTGAGGTGACGCAGCATAGGGATGGTTACCTGCGTGGTTTTCGACAGGGCGACGTCGATGAACTCCGCCGCCTTCGGGTGGTCGCCGTGCATGACAAGGCCGATGAGCCCGACCGCCTGGACTTGGTTGGCGTAATGGTTGCCCAGAAAGAACCAACCCTTGTTGATCGGGTTCTCGATCAGCCATTCGGCCGTCAGAGACATGGCCTTGCAGAGCAAGACCTTGTCCGCGGCAATCAGGTGGTCGTAGCAACAGTCATAGGTGTAGGCCATGGCCCCGTTGTGCGCGATCTCCGTGTCCGCCTTCTTCAGATCGCCGGACCCCTTGGCTACGACATATTCCGCCGCCTGTTTCGCCATCGAAATGGCCTCGTCCGCGTATTTCTGCTCGCCACTCAGCTGGTAGAGGAAGGCGTAGGTGGCGGTTTCCCTGTTAAGCGCTTGCCAGTTCCGCTTGCGGCCCATGCGGCCGTCGGCCCATTTCTTCATGCTGTTCCACTGTAGCGCATGCGTGGTTCCGATCCTGTTCTTCAGGACGGGAAGCTCCTTTGCCGTGAACAGGAGCCGCGGATGACCGGGCTGGACCGCGAACGAACGGCGTGCGGCCGCCGCGGCGCGGGCGGCGGGCGCTGTGCTCATCACCGATACCGAGACCAGCCCCAGCATCAGGGCCCTGTTGAGACGTTGTAATGCGCTCATGCTCCCTCCTTTGCCTGAAGGATGTCCGCCGCCCCTCGTTTCCGGACAAGAAAGCGTCGGTTCGGATGGCCCGGCCGTCAAGCCTTTCGGCGGACGGGATGGAACCACTGACGGGCGCGGCGCGCTCCGCCGTAACCTCTGGGCGAAGGCGGGTTCCCCCCACGCCGGGGTCTTTCGACAGCCTTGAATGGCGATGGCGCTGAAGAACCCGGTCCGCGAGGCCGCGGCCCCTCCCTCGCACGGCCGTCTCTTGGCACATTCCCGGGAGGGACGCCGGCCCCGCCGTCCATTCCGCGGGTTTTTCAGCGGAATCGAATGGCGCGCCCTCACCCCTGAGCTTTTTCCCGGAGCAGCCACATCTCCGCCAAGCGAAATCCCGCGTTTTCGTGGTACCGCTTCGGGCCGAGACAACGTGTGCGTCCGACGCGATTCGACGGATAAGTCATGTCCGGGAAAGTTCGCCCGCCACAACCCGACCACCGGCTCGATATCCCGCGGCGCAAACGTCTCGATCTGATAGTCCGTCAGCCCGGCTCCTCGATCGTGCCGATTCCGAGGCCGACTTGCCTGCGAACATAGTCGCGCGGCGCCATCCCGATCTCGCGGTGGAACACGCGGCTGAAATACAGCGCGTCGCGGAACCCGGCACGGCGCGCGACCTGCTTGATGCTGTTGTTGGGGGCGAGCAGCAGCTCGCGGGCCAATGCCAGGCGCCGTTCGAGGATGTAGGCGCCAATGGATCGGCCGACGGATTTCTTGAAGACTTTGGCGAGATAATCGGGCGTCAGGCCGAGTTCGGCGGCGACGCGCGCGCGGGATAGCGGCTCGCCGAGCGCGCTCTCGATGGCCTGCAGCGCGCGCGCGACGTGCGCCTCCGCGGCGTTGCGCGCGGAGGGCGCCCGCCGGCCGAGCGAGTACCGGACGAGTTCCGCGGAGACAAGTTGGAGCAGCAGGAGGAACCGAGCGTGGTGCGCGACGGCGTAACCGGGCCCACGCGCGGCCTGGTTGGCGAGCAGGGCGGCGAACAGTTCGCCCATCCGGTCCCTGTCCCGAATGGCGAGATGGTCCGGCAGCAGGAACGAGCGGGGATAGGCGGCGCCATGACCGAGGTGGCGGCCCAACCCGGCATACCAGTCGCCGGCCGCCAGGGCCGAGAAGCGCGCGGTGTCGGCAGACAGCCCGAAATGGGCATGGAAGTTCGTCGTGTTCGCTTCGCGGCGGGTTTCGAGCGTGTCGCCGGGATTGACGAAGACAATGTCACCCGGCCCGGCGCGAACGCAGAAGCCGGCGAACCGGTAGTGGACGGCGCCTTCGATCACGTAGTGGAGCCCGAACTCGTGCCGCTTCGTGGCCGGCCAGGTCACGGGCTTTCGTGTCGTGACGCGCCACAGTGCGGTCGGCGCCAGGGCGGCGCCGCGCGGGTCGAAGGTGACGACGGTGACACGGTTCATGGTCCGGCCGTTATAGCCCGGACTTCGGAATTCGGCAAGGGCTCGTTACCGCGATGCCGGTGCGCAACCGTCATGCCGCGCGCGTCTCGGAAGGGCCGTTCAGGCCTGGCCTCCGGCGCGAATCCGAATCTTCTCCGCGCCCCGCATCCGCACGCGTCTGCCGATCGCCGCCATGGCGGGGATGTCGACGACCTGGCCGAAGACGGTGACGTCGATGGTTTCGTCGACGGCGCTGCGCGGAATGGCGCGGCCGTAGAAAATGCAGAAGGAGCTCGAGCACGGCACCATGGCCAGCGCGCCCGGCTCGACATCCTGGGTCGGTTGTTCGTACTCGAACCGGGCCGGGAAGTTGGAGAAGAAGATCTCTTCCCCGGCCCACATCGCGTGGATCGTGTCGGTCTCGAACGGCAGCGCATCCAGGATCGCCTGGCACGTCCGGGGCGCGCGCGGTTCGTCCAGTGTCGCTTCGATCCGGCCGCCGCGTTCGAATTCCAGGATCAGTTTCCGCATGGTCGTTCTCCTTTCACCAGCCCGGCAGATGGGTCTTCTGCGCCGCGATCAGGGCGTCGGCGAGTGTGCCGGCCCGCGCAACCGACGCGCAGCATCCGTCCACGACGAGCGCCTGCACGAATTTGGAGCGGTCCCGTTCGAGCGCGGCCTCCACGATCAGGTCGGCGGTCAGGAACGCTTTCTCGATGCAGGCCTTGATGCCGGCCGGCAGCACGGGTATCGGGACCGGTTCGATCGCGCGTTCGGAGAACGCGATCGGGCATTCGAGACAGAGTTCCTGGCGCAACCCCGCGATGGAGCCGGTGTTCGGCATGGTGGCGTGATAGGTTTGGGGCTGTGGCTGCCGCAACGCCCGTAGCAGGCAGACGAGCTGCTCGTGTTGGCCCTCGACCTCGTGGAAAAGCGCCGCCGGCAGGTCCGTTTCGCCCGCGGCCATCCGCTGCATCTGGGCGTAGCGCCGCGCGTTGCCCCGCAGGCACTGCTCGAACGAGAACCGATCGATGCCGAGCGTCTTGCCGTAATGCCGGCCGGCGGGAAAGAAGTGGGGGAAGAACTCGGTGATGTGCCGGTCGCGTGAGGCGGGGAACAGGCCGAACGTCTCGAACAGCTCCCACGCCAACGGATTGTCAGGGTCGTTGCCCGGCATCTGCCCGCGCTTCTTCAGGTCCTCGTTCCGCGCACGAATCAGGGGGTAGCCGTCGCGGCCGTCCACCCGGAATTCGAGCAGCCAGACGAAATGGTTAAACCCGACCCCGACGCAGTCGCAGCGCCGCTCGTCGAGGTCGAGAAAGCCGGCCAGGTAGCGTTTCGCGTTTGGAATGCCGTGACACAACCCGAGCACGGCGGTCTCGGTTTCCCTGGCGACCGCCCGCACGATGGCCGCCATGGGGTTGCAGTAGTTGAACAGGATGGCCGATGGACACAGCGCGGCCATGTCGCGCGCGATCGAGACCAGGGGCGGGATGATGCGCAGCGAGCGCGAGAGGCCGCCGGGCGTTGTCGTGTCCGAGACGGCCCAGTACATGCCGTGTTCGCGCGGAATCCGGATGTCCTGCTCCCACGCCGGGCGTCCGCCCACATCGAGGGTCGTGACGACCGCGTCGGCGCCGGGCAATGCATCGCGATGTTGCGTGGCGCGGCGCAGCGCGATGGGCGCGCCCTTGGCCGCAATCATGCGTGTCGCCAGACGGTGCGCGGTCTCGAGCTTCTCCGCATCCACATCGACCAGGCGCAGTTCCCAGGCGCCGCCGTCGGCGATGAAATCGGCGATCAGCCCGGCCGTGAACACGACGCTGCCGGCCCCGATCAAGACGACGTTTTCTCTTCTCATGAGCCCGCACCCCTACGCCACTATCTGGCGCTGGTGTCAAGGGATAGCGCGGCGGCACACACCCGTCAAGGCGCCGCGGCGCGAAAGCCGGAATCGTCCATGTCTTTGCCGGGCTGTGCGCGACGGAAGGCGCGGAGAAGGAAACAGGGAACGAGGAACGCGATGTCTGTCGCGTTCGGGGTGTCATCGGGTTCGCCGGGTTTCCGGGGGCGATCGCTCCGTGCGGCCCGACCCTCAGGTTCCTCGGGGCCGCCGGCGGCGTGCCTGCGCGCAGCGTTTCGTAACGGGCTTCCGCTCGAAGGGTCCCGACAAAGCCCGTGACGTCGGGGCCGATCGCCGGCCAGGGCAGGGCGCCCCACCATGCGGGCTTCGCCGCCAGGTAGAGCGAAGGGGGCAGGGCATGGTCCGGGTGCGCCGCGTGCCGCCCCGCCTACAACGCGTCCCGCCCCTCGTACGTACCGCTGTCGTGCAGCAGCAGAAATCGATGGGGAGCCGACGGATCGAATACCATCTGGGTGCACCCGCCGAGCGGAACGAGCGGAATGTCGTCCGCCACGGTTTCCCACGTCTTTCCGCCGTCCCGCGACCGCCAGACGTTGACCGCCTCTTTCGTCACATCACTCGCCCCGGTTGCCATGTACACCCGCTCCGGGTCGGCGGGATGCACCGCGGCAAAGGCGATCAGCTTCCGGTCGTCCAGTTCTCGCCAGGAATCCCCATGGTCGTCGCTGCGCCAGAGCACGCGCCGGTTCCAAATCGATCGGCGTGCGACCGAAGGATCGCCCACCACGTAGAGCGTTCCGGTTGCCTTGCAGATGGAAAGGGTCTTTACCGCCGCAATTTGTCCGGCCGCCAGCTGCCGCCAGCTCGCTCCGCGGTCTTCGCTGCGATAGAGGCCGAAGCGTTTGGGGACTTCCTTGATGCTGCGTACGACCGCGTTCTTCCCCGACTTGCCGGGATCCACGACCAGGATGGCGGCATACACGCGTTTCGGATTCGTGGGGTCCACGGCCAGCTTCCTCACGGACATCGTCAGGCCCTCCGGCAGGTCCATCCCGAGCGATAGCAACTGCCAACTCGTGCCCCCGTCCTCCGTCTTGTACAGCCCCTTGTCCGTTCCGGCATAGAGCGTGCGGGCCGCGGGCTCGGAACTCGGATCGAGCGCCAGCGCGTTGACAAGCGCCATGTCCCCCTTCTCGCTGGTCTTCTCCAAGTGGGGAATGCCGATGACCTTGAAGGTGCGCCCGCCGTCATCGCTCTGGTAGACGTGTCCAAGTCCACGCTGCATGGAAAAACTCTTCCCATCGCTGCACCACAGGCGGTTCTGGACCGCCGGATCATACAGGACCGCCGCCACATGCGTCTTTCCAAGAGACGGGATACCATCATACGCCCATTCCCACCATTCGCCGCCGTCGCGGGAAATGCGCAGGCCGATGTCGGCATGCGCGAGCGCGATGGTCTTCGGATCGAACGGGTCGATGGCCGCATCCTGCGCAACGATGGTCTGGATGCCGCGCGAGCGCAGCTTGTGCGTGTAGTCCATCGGCGGCCGGTCCCCGAACCGGTTCGGCCAGTACGCCTCGCCATACTCGGAGCCCATTTGCGTCCAGCGCCTGCCGCCGTCGAAAGTCAGCCCGATCGCATGGTTGTCCGTGTAGGCCACCGCGTTCGGGTCCGTGGGCGAGCAGCCGAGCCCGTTCGCGGGGCCCCACGTGCCGTGGTCATTCTGCTCGAGATTGCCGCCGTGCTTCACCAGGCGCCAGGCCGTATCCGTGCCGTCGAATTCCTTGCTGTGCACCCAATCGGTGCCCGGGCGAAGTGTGTGGCGCCAGCTCTCACCGGCGTCTTCCGTCTTGAAGATGCCGCCCTGATAGCAGGCCAGGTACATCGTGGCGGGCCTGGCCGCGCAGCCCACCAGAAGCGCGTAGACATATCCGGGGCCGGCGCCATGCTTCCGCCCCTGCGTGGCCATCCACTCGACGCCTTTCTCGAGCCCCTTGTTTTTTGCCGTCCAGGTTTGGCCGCCGTCGTCGGAGCGGTACATTCCGCCCACCTGTTGATCCTTCTCCGGCCCGACCATGCCCGCCGCCACGGCCGCAAAGAGGGTCGGGCGTTTTCTGCCCGGCGCCAGAACCAGGCCCGAAACCCAGCGCTCGCCCGGCACGGCGGCCTTGAGGGATGTCCAGGTCGCGCCGGCGTCCTCCGAAACCATAAAGTCCTGGTGGCCATACAGATACACGCGGCTGTGCCCGCGGCCCGGCAGGAAGGCGCTCTGCCGGTCCACAACCATGCCGATCCACGCGTGCTTCTTGCGTTGGCCTTCCCCGCCGGGCGTGAT